>JAYFSB010000164.1:0-5092 GCA_040946865.1 Burkholderia sp. | reverse complement strand
CCCCCCCCCCCCCCCCCCCCCCCCCCCCCCCCCCCCCCCCCCCCCCCCCCCCCCCCCCCCCCCCGACTCACTGCGCCCGCGCTCCAGCGTGACCACGTTCACACGTGTTTCCTGCGCGACATCTTCAACCGACGCGCTTTCCGGCGGCAGCAACCTTGCAACCACCTTGCCCTTGAATGCCTGTCCGGACTTTGCCACTTCTCGTCCTCATTGCGCCCCCGGATTTCCAGATCCTATTCGGGCGACAACTATTCTGACACGGGGGAAGTGCCGGCAGCGCTTGACAACGGTGTCGCGCACGGGATGGCCGCCGGCGATCTCTGGATGCGGGAAGCGACTGCCGGCAACGAAATCGATGTTGACCCGTCAACCGCTTCGCAGCCACGTCGAAATCGATGCCGTTTACGAACCACAGATCGCTGATACCCAAAGCTGTCTCGAACAACCTGCTATGCAGGACTACCGGCGCTCACGTGCAAATCGTGCAATTTACCACCCCCCACTCGAAATTTAACAGAGGCATTAAAGAATCGTTTGACCAGGTTGCGTGTACGATAGAGCACACGGCTATAGCGACGTTTTGTCTTGCGATTCGAACGCGGGGAAATCACGACCTTTGCACGGGTGGCTCAAATTCGTTACACGAAGTGGTCAGCATCGTAGCCCTTGTCTGCGATAATCGCCTTGGTGCGCAGATGCTCGACCAGTTGCGCCGCCACCCCAGTTGGGTTCGCCCCCACAGCGCCATCAGCACAATCTCGTCCAGCGGGTAACGGGCACTGACGGCACCGCGGATCCCGCAACTCGACGAACGCATCCATGATCGAAGGCATCTTTCGTTTCGCCAAAAATCGAGAGTCAACCTCAGCACGCCGATACTTACAACCCACTAACTTCTGCCCGCTCATCCTTGCCACACAGACCTCTTTATGCGGAGCCCTAGGGACTGGTCCAACCGAGCCGCTTACGGCGCTTCGGCAGCTCAGGCTGAAGGCACCCCCGCGGCCAGCGCACCTGCGCGATCGAGGCTACGCAGGAAACGGTTGGCCGCCTGATAACCCACCACGCGGCCCAGTTCACGGCCGTCCGCACCGAACACGATGATGCCCGGCGGTCCGAACAGACCGAAACGCCTGAGCAACGCCTGGTCGTCGGCATTGTTGGCGGTCACATCGACACGCACCAGGTGCAGCTGACCGAGACGCGCCTGCACGCGTGGGTCGGTGAAGGTCAGATGCTCCATCTCCTTGCAGGAGACGCACCAGTCGGCATAGAAGTCGAGCATCACGGGCCGGCCTGCGGTCTTGATCGCCTGGTCGAGCTCAGCGCTCGAGCGCACGGGCGCGAAGGCCGGGCCTTCGGGTACGCCGGCGCTGGTCGTGGCGCTCCCGGCCGGACCTGCGGCCGCGCCGCGCCCGGCGAATACCGACAAGAGGTGTAGCGGGTCGGTCGAGTCGGCCGCGAGGCTGACCAGCAGCACGGCAGCCCAGATCGCGACGGCAGCGCCGATGCCGCGTCCGAGCCAGCGCCAGATCGAGGTGCCGCCGGCGGTCGGTGTGAACAGACCGGTGGCGGCCACGGCGATCAGCAGCCAGAGGGTTGCCAGGCCGATCTGCCAGGACGCGCCGAGCACCGGCCAGACGATCCACAGCGCGGCCGCCAGCAGCAGCACGCCGAAGAACACCTTGACGCCGTTCATCCAGGCACCTGCGCGCGGCAGCAGGGTGCCGGCACCGAGGCCGATAATCAGCAGCGGCACGCCCAGGCCGATCCCCATCGCGAACAGCGCGGCAGCGCCGAGCAGCGCGTTGCCGGTATGCGCGATGAAGGCCAGCACGGCGAACAGCGGTGCCGTCATGCAGGTGCCAACCACCAGCGCCGACAGCGCGCCCATGGTGGCCACCACCGGGAAGCGGCCGCCCAAGTGCTGGCTCGAGGCCTGCGCGGCACCGTCCTGCCAGCGCTGCGGCAACGAGATGTCGATGTCGCCGATCAGGGTGAGCGCGAACACGGTCAGCAGCAGGCCGAAGGCACCGAGCATCCACGGGTTCTGCAGCCAGGTGCCGAGGCTCTGGCCGACCAGCGCGGCTGCGATGCCGAGCACCGTGTAGACCAGGGCCATCCCGACCACGTAGGTCAGCGACAGCAGGAAGCTGCGTGCGCGCGTTGCCTGGGTGCCCTCGCCGATGATGATCGCCGACAGGATCGGGATCATCGGGTAGGAGCAGGGCAGCAGGCTCAGCATCATGCCGGCCACGAAAAACAGCGCGACGGTGGCCAGGAAGCCGTGGCCTTCGAGCAGCGATTGCGCGTAGTCGGCGCTGGTCACGCGGTCGTACCAGCTGCCGTCGGCGGGTGTCGGAGCGGGTGAGGCGGTGACCTTCAGTGCCGCGCCGTCGACATGCACGACGTGCTCGGCTGGCGGATAACAGATGCTGCCGTCGGCGCAGCCCTGGGACGTGACCGACAGATCGAACGGTCCGCTCGCCTTGGCGACCGGCACGTGGATCGTTACCTCGCCACGATAGATCTCGACGTTCTTGGCGAAGGTCTCGTCGTACTTCACATGGCCGGCCGGCGATTGCGCTGCGCTGAACGTCGCGGTGCCGCTCTTGACGGCGAAGGCGAAGCGCTCGCGGTACATGTAGTAGCCGTCGGCGATCTTGAAGTGGACGTCGACCTGCCCCGGTGCCTCGCTCGAGCTGAAGCGGAACGCAACCGAAGGATCGAGGAAATCGTCGTCGGCGCGCGCGGCCGACGAGATCTCGAACAGCGAGGCGAACAGCATCAGGCAGGCAAGTAGCAGACGCAGGCCGGCGGCCACGGAGAATTGGCGATCAGACATGGAACAGGCGTTAGGTTTCGGCCGCTACCCAGGCACCGTAGGCATCGGAGGCGGTGGCCTGCCACGAGACGATTTCGGGCGTCTCGTAGGGATGATGGGACGTGATGAAGCGCTCAAGTTCGAGCGAGCGCTGGGCGCTCGTCTTGAACAGCAGCTGGATCTCCTCCGCGGATTCGCTCTTGCCCTGCCAGTGGTAGTTCGAGCGGATCGTGCCGAGTTCCGACACGCACGCCGCGAGCCCCCCGCCCAGCGCGCCGTCGGCGAGCAGGCGAGCCGTGGTCGCATCGGGCACGGTCGTCATCATCAGAACGATCACCGTCTATATCTCCTGCTAGATTCTGTTTTCATTTCAAAAAATGTGTTTATATCCTGTCTTTTGCGCAACGAGACAGGATGGTAGGAACATTACTGAGCGACGAAATATGGAACAAAGTCCAAGCTATCCTGACGGGCAAGGAAGGCGACCGTGGCCAACGGCATCCAGCAATCGCTGGTTCCTCGAAGCGGTACGGTGGGATTGCCCGAACCGGCAGTCCATGGCGCGATCTTCCCGCGGAATTCGGCCGATGGCATACGGTATATATCCGTTTCTCGCGCTGGCGAAGCCAGGGTGTCTGGCCGCGGGTGGCGAATGCTTTGGCAGGCGAGACGGAAATCGAGCACATCCTTATCGATTCGACGATCGTGCGAGCGCCCCAGCATTCGTGCCGGGGCCTTAAAAAAAGTGGGCCGCAAGCGCTCGGACCTTCCCGAGGTGGGCTGAGCATCAAACTGCAGTTGGCGGTGGATTCGAAGGGTCGCCCGTTGCGACTGATCGTCACTGAAGGGCAGGGCGCCGACATCTCGTGCGCGGCGCAACTGGTCGAGCATCTGCGCACCGGAGCGGTTATCGCAGACAAGGGCTACGATGCTGACCACTTCGTGCAACGAATTCGGGCCAGCCGTGCAAAGGTCGTGATTCCCCCGCGTTCGAATCGCCAGACAAAACGCCGCTATAACCGTGTGCTCTACCGTACACGCACCCTGGTCGAACGGTTCTTCAATCGCATTAAGCATTTTCGCCGCGTCTCCGCTCGCTATGACAAGCTTGCCGAAAGCTATCTCGTGTTTGCATCGCTTGCCTGCGCGTTTGGGTCAGTCGTAAATGTGAACCCTGCCTAGGGCTCGCCAAAACTTTTATATCATAGCGCAGCTGATCCATTCGCGCGTGACACGGCCCGAGTTTCGGGCCAGGCCGACCCGGCGCGCACGCCTGGACCGGGTGCGATCTAGAAATGAGCTATTGTCAAAAGTGGTGTGGCGGGCAGACGGAATTTTGAGAAGGCGGTGGCGGTTTAGCTGAGAATATTGCGTGTCAGAAGCACAATCGGCGAACCAGGCGGGAGCCGGAACCGGTCACCATGAAAAAGTCTACGAAAGAAGCGAACAGCGGTAAAGCAGAAACGAAGAGCGTGTTCGACGAGCTAATCTAGCAGGGTGCGCGACAGATTATCCAGCAGGCAGTTGAAGCGGAGCTTGCCGCTATGCTGGAGCAGTACAGCAATGTGAAATCGATCGATGGCCGACACGCCGTTGTGCGTAACGGCTATCTGCCCGAGCGCGAGATCGTCACGGCGGTTGGCCCGGTGAAGGTCAAAGTATCCAAGGGGCGAGCCCGCTCAGACTCGGGTATCCACTTCACTTGTCTGAGATGTTGAAGAAAGTGGCCATGCGCAATCGAAGCCAAACAGTAGTCTATTGGGCGCAAACGTGCCGTCGTCTTGCGTTTGCTGCATGGCGAATCCGTTGACGCCGTTTCTCGCGAGGTCGGCGTAACGATTGCCGCACTCGAGCAGTGGCGTGAGCTTGCCCTTGCTGGTATTGAAGCCGGACTGAAGTCAGGCCAGACCGATCCGCTGGAAGTCAAGCTCAAGGACGCCATGCATCGCGTGGGGGAACTGACCATGGAGGCGTTGAAAGTCTGCGCATGGCGCGCGAGCGGCAGGAACGCTGCCCTTTGATCGTACAGAGGTCGTCGACATGAGCCACGCAATCTCCATGATGGCAACCCTTCAAATTGCAGCGGGTGTGCCAGGTGCTCGATTTCCCGTGCGCGACGATCTATGCCGAGCGTGCCAGTGCGCTGAGCAACGTCGCCCAGCTTTTGCTCCAATGGGACGCGGTCCGAAGTCCAAGATGTCGGACCACGAGCTGCTCGAGGCGATCCGTGCCGATCTGGCTCGTACGCCGTTCGTCGGTGAAGGGGCA
>JAYFSB010000163.1:0-5108 GCA_040946865.1 Burkholderia sp. | reverse complement strand
CCTGTGTTGCCCGCTACCCGACCAAACTTGCCTTCTGCAGTCGCTTCAGAAGACAAAGGGAATCGCCGTTTGCACGCATCGCGATGCGCCTCCTCGGGCGGTTTTCTTTGACTTCTGGGGCCATCCATTTCGACTCACGAATTTAGTGTCAAAACAGCACCCCCACAAAGCACAAAAAGGCTGGCGGTATAACACCGCCAGCCTTCGCGCAGCTTGTCAAAACTTACTTGATTTCGACCTTTGCACCTGCTTCTTCCAGCTTTTTCTTCACTTCGTCGGCGGTAGCCTTGTCGACGCCTTCCTTGACGGGCTTCGGTGCGCCGTCGACGAGATCCTTCGCTTCCTTCAGACCCAGGCTCGTGAGTTCGCGAACTGCCTTGATGACGGAAACCTTGTTGCTGCCGGTCTCAGCCAGGACAACCGTGAATTCGGTCTTCTCTTCGACTGCAGCAGCTGCGCCGCCGCCTGCCGGGTCAGCGACTGCCACGGCAGCTGCCGACACGCCGAATTTCTCTTCGAATGCCTTGACCAGTTCGTTCAGTTCCAGAACAGTCATACCTTCGACTGCTGCCAAGATGTCTTCTTTTGCGATTGCCATGTGAAATACTCCTAAATTGAATGCGGGTACAGCCAGCGATCTGTGATGCCGACGTTATGCAACTTCGGCCTGCTTCTTCTCGACCAGCGCGGCCAAGGCGCGCGCGAAACCGGAAACAGGGGCTTGCATGACGAACAGCAGCTTCGAGAGCAGTTCTTCGCGGCTCGGGATACTTGCCAGCGCTTGCACGCCAGCTTTGTCCATCACCTTGCCATCGAACGAACCCGCCTTGATGATCAGCTTGCTATTGCTCTTCACGAAGTTGTTCACGACCTTCGCGGCAGCAATCGCATCTTCCGAGATGCCGTAGATCAGCGGGCCGGCCATCTGCTCTGCCAGCGGAGCAAACGGCGTACCTTCAACTGCGCGACGTGCCAGGGTATTCTTCAGCACGCGCAGGTACACCTGCTTTTCACGCGCTTGCGCGCGCAGCTTGGTCAGATCGCCAACCGCAATTCCACGATACTCAGCCAGCACAACGGTCTG
The DNA here is from genome assembly GCA_040946865.1 of Burkholderia sp. Taxonomy (GTDB): domain Bacteria; phylum Pseudomonadota; class Gammaproteobacteria; order Burkholderiales; family Burkholderiaceae; genus Burkholderia. The sequence goes on along the minus strand of JAYFSB010000163.1, from coordinate 4,024 downwards.
AGCCTTAGCGACTTGCGCGTAAACTTCAGCGATGACGGCTTGCTTGTCTTCTCTATTAAGCGGCACGGTTAGCCTCCAGAAACGATACGATCGACGGGAGCCTCTCGTACCTCGTTCAACAACGGCGTCCGAGTCATCAGGAGTATTTCCGCCGCCGGTCCGGATCGCTCCGCACCACCGGCTTCACCACTTCAAAACTTGTTCGGGTTCGCCATCTGCGTTGGCCTGCATTAAGGGAATGCCTGCCTGCGGCTTCCCACCAACGGTCTTTGATAACAAGTTGCCTGGCGCGCTCGCGCGCCGGGCAACCGCCCAAAGCCCTGATTGGACGGTCTCGCCGCGGCGAGACCGTCCAAATGCGCGAGTTAAAGTCAAATCTGGTGTACAGAGCGTCGGCATGATCAGGCGGCCAGCGGTTGCTAAGCCAGTGTGCTATCGGTCACCGGGACGCCGTCTTTAAACGCGATCCCACCGAGCATCTTTGCAAGCTTCTCCGGTGTCCGGATCCTTCGCCACGACTGTTCGACCGACTCGATCAGCTTGAAAGGCCGGCCGAGAAACGTCGCACGCGACACGCAGGTGCGCGTGCGTTTGGTCCGATGCCGCACCGTCGCGAACGTCGACTCGATCGGGTTGGTCGTGCGCAGATGCTGCCAGTGCTCGGCCGGGAAGCCGTAGCACCCCAGCAACTCGTCGCGATCTTCGATCAGTTTTTCTGCCACCTTCGGGTACTTTGCCGAGTCGCTATCGACGAAGTCATTGAATGCAACCAGCGCGTTGAGCACGTTATCCATCTTGTGAAACCAGCAGCGATGATGCTTCGTCTGCGGGAACGCTTCCTCTATCGCCGACCAGAAGCCCATTACGCCGTCGCCGCACGCGACGCAACGGGCCAGCCGGCAGGCCGCGCTTCTTCAGATCCAGCAGCAGCTCGCACCACGACTCCTTCAATTCCCGGTAGCCGGCACCAATCGCCACACGCTCTTTCTCGCCTTCCGGCGTCACGCCGATGATCCCACAGCAGGCACTGGCCGTCCGAATCATCACTGCGCCTTGAGCCGGCTCACCGTGTTTGGCGACATACCTACGGACCTCGTCACCCAGCATGATGCCCAGCGCCTCGCTCATGTCACCCGTCGAGATGCCACGCAGGTACAGCCACGGCAGCGCCGCCGACTTGCGCACGTACGGCGGCACGATCGCCGAATTGAAGTGAATGCCCGAGCCCGAGTGGGCCCGCCCCTTGGGTACTTTGACCTTCACCGAGTCGATCGTGGTGACGATCTCGCGCTCGGGCAGGTAGCCGTTACGCACAACAGCGCGTCGACCATCGATCGATTGCACGTTGCTGTACTGCTCGAGCATAGCGGCAAGCTCCGCTTCAACTGCCTGCTGGATTAGCTCGTCGAGCACGCTCTTCGCTTCGTTCGTAGACTTTTCCATGGTGGCCGATTCCGACTCCCGTCGGGTTCGCTAGTGGTGCTTTTGACACGCAACATTCTCAGCTAAACCGCCACCGCCTTCTCAAAATTCCGTCTGTGCGCCGTACACTATTTTCGACAATAACTCTCGAATACGCCGATTACTGTGCGGCCATCGACGATTGGTCGACGCGAACGCCGATGCCCATCGTGCTCGACAGAGCGACCTTACGCAGGTACACACCTTTGCTGGTTGCCGGCTTGGCCTTCTGCAGCGCTTCGATCAGTGCCGACAGGTTGGTGCGCAGCGCGATCGGCTCGAACGATGCACGGCCGAGCGTGGCGTGGATGATACCGGCCTTGTCAACACGGAACTGGACCTGACCCGCCTTCGCGTTCTTGACCGCGGTGACGACGTCCGACGTGACCGTGCCGACCTTCGGGTTCGGCATCAGGCCGCGCGGGCCGAGGATCTGGCCTAACGTACCGACGATACGCATCGCGTCTGGCGAAGCGATCGCGATGTCGAAATCCATTTGACCGGCCTTGATCTGCTCGGCCAGGTCTTCCATGCCGACGATTTCCGCGCCGGCTGCACGAGCCTGCTCGGCCTTGTCGCCTTGGGCGAACACGGCGACGCTGACCGCCTTGCCGGTACCTGCCGGTAGCACGACCGAACCACGAACCACTTGATCCGACTTCTTCGCGTCGATGCCCAGCTGCACCGCGACGTCGATCGATTCGTCGAACTTCGCACTCGCACATTCCTTCACAAGTGCCAGTGCGTCTTCGATCGCGTACAACTTCTGACGGTCGACCTTAGCGACAAATGCCTGACGGCGCTTCGATATCTTAGCCATTTACACGCCCTCCACGGTGATGCCCATCGAGCATGCGCTGCCCGCGATGGTACGAATTGCCGCGTCCAGATCCGCTGCCGTGAGGTCAGGCAGCTTGGTCTTCGCGATTTCTTCAGCTTGAGCGCGCGTGATCGAGCCAACCTTGTCGGTGTGGGGCTTGCTCGAGCCTTTGTCGATTTTCGCTGCCTTCTTGATCAAGATGGTCACCGGCGGCGTCTTCATCACGAATGTGAAGCTCTTGTCCGCGAATGCCGTGATTACGACCGGAACCGGCAAGCCCGGCTCCATGCCTTGAGTCTGCGCGTTGAATACCTTGCAGAACTCCATGATGTTCAAGCCGCGCTGGCCCAGTGCCGGACCAACCGGCGGCGACGGGTTGGCTTTACCTGCAGGGATTTGCAGCTTGATAAAGCCGACAATCTTCTTTGCCATGTGACACCTCGTTGGAACGCCGAGTTGGCGTTCGGTGAGTGATAACGCGCGTTCGTCCTGCGACTACTGACGGCTCCTCAACGGTCAATGATGCGCAACGACGGGCAGCGCGAAGGCTGCCCATCCAAACTCAAATTTTCTCGACCTGGTCGAACTCGAGTTCGACCGGTGTTGCCCGCCCAAAAATGGTGACGGACACGCGCACTCGCGATTTCTCGTAGTTGACTTCTTCGACCGTGCCGTTAAAATCAGTAAATGGGCCTTCCTTGACTCGGACCATCTCGCCCACTTCGAACAGGGTTTTCGGACGCGGCTTCTCCACGCCTTCTTGCATCTGCGACATGATCTTTTCAACTTCCTGCGGGGAAATCGGGCTTGGCCGATTGCGCGCACCGCCAACGAAGCCCGTCACTTTGGACGTGTTCTTCACGAGGTGCCAGGTTTCATCCGTCATTTCCATCTCGACCAATACGTAACCGGGGAAGAAACGACGCTCGGTCACAGCCTTGTGGCCCCCACGGACTTCGACGACCTCTTCGGTCGGCACCAGGATCTGGCCAAACTTGTCTTGCATGCCGGCACGGCCGATGCGCTCCTGAAGCGCACGTTGCACGCTTTTCTCCATACCGGAGTAAGCGTGCACGACGTACCAACGCTTTCCGCTCGGGATCGCCGGAGTCGGAGTATCGCTCATATCATTTCTAACCCAGAATCGCCGAGAAAATCACCCATTCAATCGACTTATCGCTAAGCCAAAGGAAGAGTGCCATGACCAGCACAAACCCAAACACCACCAGCGTGGTCTGCGTGGCTTCCTTGCGCGTCGGCCATACGACCTTACGCACTTCCCGGTAGGAATCCTTCGCGAAGGCGATGAAACTCTTGCCCGGAAGCGACATCAGGGCGATGACGACACCAGCCATGACTCCCACTACTAATGCAGCGCCGCGGATGTACCATTCCTTGCCGCCAAGCAAGAAAAAACCCGCAAATCCGGCCAAGACCAACAATACGCCCAAGCCAAGCATCAACTTATCGAAGGAGGTATTTACAGTTTCGACGGATGGGTTCGTCATAATATCTTAAAACAAATGCCACGTCTGAACGTGGCGATTTGGCATTGGCAGGGGCAGAGGGAATCGAACCCCCAACCTTCGGTTTTGGAGACCGACGCTCTGCCAGTTGAGCTATACCCCTTATAATGGAACCGGACAGCTCCGGCGCCAAAACTGTTGATCCTCGCCTAACTAGGCTTAGTCGAGGATCTTGGCGACGACGCCGGCACCAACGGTACGGCCACCTTCGCGGATC
>JAYFSB010000162.1:0-5121 GCA_040946865.1 Burkholderia sp. | reverse complement strand
TCACCCGCATCGACGAGCTGCTGCCCTGGAATGTCGCGGGCAAGCTGAAGTCGGCCGCCATTCCTCCGTCCACTACCGGATTGCCGACTAGATCCTGATAAATCGTGTCCACGATCGCTGATCGTAGGCGCGATCTTACGTGATCCACACAAATTCCACGTGCTCATCATCTTACCTCATGCGCGTGCGAATGGGGGACCGGCCTTGCCGAGTCGCTTACACTCGATCGGGTTAGTCGTGCGCAGATGCTGCCAGTACCTTGGCCGGGAAGTCGTAGAACGCCAGCAGCTCGCACCACGACTCCGTCGATTTCCGGTAGCCGTCGCCAATCGCCACACGCTCTTTCTCGCCTTTCAGCGTCACACCGATGATCACCAAGCAGAGGCACTGGTCGTCCGAATCGTCACTGCGCACGCCGGTGTGAATGCCGTCGGTCCACTGCGCCTCGAGCCAACTCACCGTGTTTGGCGACATGCCTGCAACTTCACCACCTAGCATGATGCCCGGCGCCACGCTCATGTCACCCGTCGAGATGCCGCGCAGGTACAGCCACGGCAGCGCCGCCGACACGCGCGCTGACTTGCGTACGTACGGCGGCACAACCGCCGAATTGAAGTGAATGCCCAAGCCCGAGCGGTCCCGCACCTTGGGTACTTTGACCTTCACCGGACCAACCGCCATGACGATCTCGCACTCGGGCAGGTAGCCGTTACGCACAACGGCGCGTCGGCCCTCGATCGATTTCACGTTGCTGTACTGCTCCAGCATAGCGGCAAGCTCCGCTTCAACTGTCTGCTGGATCATCTCTGTCGCGCACCCTGCTGGATTAGCTCGTCAAGCACGCTCTTCGTTTTTGCTTTATCGCTGTTCGCTTTTTTCATAGACTTTTTTCATAGTGGCCAGTTCCGGCTCCTGCTGGGTTCGCTGGTTGTGCTTCTGACACGCAACATTCTCAGCTAAACCGCCACCGCCTTCTCAAAATTCCGGCCGCCCACCATACACCACTTTCGACAATAACTCCAGACGCCGATAATGGATCGCTTACTTTTGGACTGTCCTCTTAAGGACTTACTGGCCTTCGTCGAACTTGTCGGCGATCAGTGCAAGCAAGGCGTCCATCGCTTCCTTCTCGTCGGTGCCTTCGGTCTCGATGGTTACCGTGCTGCCGATGCCGGCCGCCAGCATCATCACGCCCATGATGCTCTTGGCGTTGATGCACCGGCCGTTGCGGGTCATCCAGACTTTCGACTGGAAGTTGCCGGCGAGCTGGGTCAGCTTGGCGGACGCGCGAGCATGCAACCCCAATTTATTGACGATGGTCGTTTCTTGCTGAAGCATGGTGTTCCGTTCAGGTAGAGACAACCGATGCCCCCACGCCGGCGGAAGAGGACGGACGCTCGCGCAAAGCGGGCGGCCGCTCAATGCGTTTCGGTCTGCGGCTTAGGTTTGGGCGGAATCGGCGCGCACGCGCTGCAGCCGGGGCTCGGGCACGGCGTGCCGGCCGCGACCTCATGGATGCCATTGGTCGAACCGGCCAGTGCCTTCTCGACCAGGATGTCGATCGTGGTGGTGCGGTAGCAGACCGAGCGCACCAGCATCGGCAGGTTGACGCCGGCCAGCACGCGCACGTCGTCGAGCTTAGCGAGCTGGCCGGCGAGATTGGCCGGCGTGGCACCGTACATGTCGGTCAGCACGAGAACGCCATTTTCCTCCCGCAGCCGCGCGATCTCCGAGTGGGCGTAAGCTATCGCCTGGGCCGGATCGTTATCCGCGAGTACATCGATGGTGCCGATGCGCGCCGGCAGGCCACCGTAGATGTGAGAGATACACTCCCGTAACGCGGTGGCCAGCGGAGCGTGAGCAATGATCAGGATGCCTGCCATGTCAACCTTGCAACAATGTCGGCCCGACCCGTCGGACCGGATGCCAGGAATAAACCTACCAGGTGTGTGGGCATTGTAGCAGGCCGATTTCGGGGCCAGTCCACATCGTGAAGCGGCCGCCGCCGGTGCCAAGCATCAATCTCAGCCGACCGCGCGCTCCAGCGCGTCGACGAACATCGCCGCAACGTCGAAGCCGGTCTGCTCCATGATCTCGCGGAAGCAGGTCGGGCTGGTCACGTTGATCTCGGTGAGCCAGTCGCCAATCGCATCGAGCCCGACCAGTAGCAGGCCGCGCGCGGCCAGCACTGGCTCGAGCACGGCGGCGATCTCGCGGTCGCGCTCGGTGAGCAGCTGGGCCACGCCCACGCCGCCGGCGGCCAGGTTGCCGCGCACCTCGTTGCCCTGCGGAATTCGTGCCAGCGAATATGGCACCGGCTCGCCGCCGATCAGCAGGATGCGCTTGTCGCCCGCCTTGATCTCGGGAATGAACTTCTGAATCATCAGCGAGCGGCGGCCGTCGTCGCCGAGCATCTCGACGATCGAATCTAGGTTCATGCCATCGGCCTTGACGCGGAACACGCCCATCCCACCCATGCTGTCGAGCGGCTTGACGATCACGTCGCCGTGCTCGGCGTGGAAAGCGCGCAGCCGCGCCACGTCGCGCGTAGCCAGGGTCGGCACCACGAACTGCGGAAATTCGCCGATCGCGAGCTTCTCCGAATGATCGCGGATCGCCTGCGGGCGATTGACGATCTTCGCGCCAGCACGCTCGGCCATCTCGAGCAGCCAGGTGGAGGTCACGTACTCCGTATCGAACGGCGGGTCCTTGCGCATCAGCACCGCGCCGAACGAGGTCAGCGCGCGCGACTCGACCGCGCCGACCTCGAACCAGGTGTCGCGATGCAGGTCGGCCGTGTCGCCGACAATCGTCACGCGCCGCACGTCAGCCTCCACCGAGCTACCGGTCCAGGCCAGCTGCTGTGGTTCGCAGGCGTAGATCGCGTGCCCGCGCCGCGCCGCCTCGGCCATCATCGCGTAGGTCGAATCCTTGTATATCCGGAAATAATCGAGCGGGTCGGCGATAAAGAGAATGTCCATGCGGGTCCTGGTGATGGCTGGCTGAGGTGTCGTTGCTGTCTTGATCTCGCGCGGGCGGGCCCGTTCAGACCTGGAACGCCTCGGGATCGGTCTTCTCGAGCTCGATCGAAGAAGCGAGCAGACCAAGCCGGCCGACCACGCCATACATGTAGAAACGGTTCGGCGGTGTTGCGCTCGGCTTGGCGTGGGCGTCCGGAAGGGCGGTGTGCTCGAAGCCGAGCGGCACATAGTGCATGCCCGGCGCGTTGAGGTTCTGGTCGCGTTCGCGCGCCGCGTGGGTGCGGTAGAAACTGCCCACCACGTAGCGGTCGATCATGTAGACCACCGGCTCGGCCACGTCGTCGCCGATCCGCTCGAAGGTATGCACGCCTTCCTGCACAATCACGTCGCTGACTGACAGCCCCGCCTTGGTCTCGGACATCTGGGCGCGCTCGAGCTGGGTCATGCCGCCGATCTCGGACGCGTCGTGCACGGTCATCACGCCGCGGCCCGCGGTACCCGCGTCGGCCTTTACCACCACGTAGGGCTTTTCGCTGATGTCGTATTCGCGATACTTGCGCGTGATCTTCTTAAGCACCGCATCGATCGCGTCGGCCAGCGCCTCGCCACCGTTGCCGGCTTGCCAGTCAATGCCGCCCACATGGGCAAAGTAGGGATTCACCATCCACGGGTCGACGCCGACCATCTTCGCGAACTTCTTGGCCACGTCGTCGTAGCAAGCGAAGTGGGTCGACTTGCGGCGTACCGTCCAGCCCGCGTGCAGCGGCGGCAGCAGGTACTGCTCGTGCAGGTTCTCCAGCACGTCCGGAATCCCGCCCGACAGGTCGTTGTTAAGCAGGATCGAGCAGGGATCGAAGTTCTTCAGGCCCAGGCGGCGCTGCGAGCGCTCGAGCGGCTCGAGCACGATCTTCTTGCCATCGGCAAGCGCGATCGGTGTGACATCGGTCACGCTCGGGTCGAGCGAGCCGAAACGCACGTTGAGCCCGGCCTGGCGCATGATGGTGGCTAGCCGCGCGACGTTCTCGAGATAGAAGGCGTTACGCGTGGGCAGTTCCGGGATGACGAGCAATCCTTTCGCATCCGGGCAAATTTTTTCAATCGCGGCCATCGCAGCCTGCACGGCGAGCGGCAGCACTTCCGGCGGCAGATTGTTGAAATTGCCAGGGAACAGATTGGCGTCGACAGGCGCGAGCTTGAAGCCGGCGTTACGCAGATCGACCGAACAATAGAACGGCGGCGTGTGTTCCTGCCACTCGAGGCGGAACCAGCGTTCGATCGCCGGCGTCGCGTCGAGAATTTTCCGCTCCAGCTCGAGCAGCGGACCGTTTAACGCCGTAACGAGGTGGGGAACCATGAATCACTCGCGAACAGTAAGAGAAAGATTGTAGAGCAATTACCCTACCCATTTGGAGATTGTTCCGGGGGCGGTTTCAAGGTTGAAGTGCAACAGAAGCCAGTTACGCCCGAAGGGCATCCCCCAAGGCAACGATTTCATGATGATGCTGACGAACATCGCACGATTCGGGCATGAACAGTTCGGTCGGACACGTCCAGCCCAAGCTTTTGCGCGGGCGGGTGTTTATCTCTGCCAGGCGATGTCGTCGAGCTCGGCCTGGGAGAACACGGCCAGATCCGTACCCTTGGGCATGCACTGGCGCAGCAGCCCGTTGATGTTCTCATTGCGCCCGCGCTGCCAAGGGCTATGCGGATCAGCGAAGTAGATCTTGATGCCGGTGTTCTCGCAGAGCTGCTTATACTTGGCCATCTCCCGTCCCTGATCATAGGTCATGGAAAGACGGCGCTGGGCGTCGATGCGGTTCAGGATCATGCCGCACGAAGTAACGGCGGCGGCAGTGGCGTTCTCCATCTTGCCCAGGGTGACGAACAGCGAGGTGCGCTCGACCAGCGTCGCGACCAAAGACGCATTACGCGCGCCCTTGATCAGGTGGCCTTCCAAGTGCCCGGGCACGATCCGCTCGTCGATCTCAGCCGGACGATCGTGGATGCTGACCCTGTTCGGGGTGCTGCCCCGGCGGTCTTCGCCCCACGCCCGGGGCCGCCAGCGCTTGCGGGCCTGTCGCAGACAGGCGATCAGTTCCGCTCGCAACTGGCCGCGCGGCAAGGGGGTACACTGACGCAG
>JAYFSB010000161.1:0-5151 GCA_040946865.1 Burkholderia sp. | reverse complement strand
CGAGCGCTTGCGGCCCACTTTTTTAAGGCCCCGGCCCAATGCTGGTGCGCTCGCACGATCGTCGAATCGATAAGGATATGCTCGATTTCCGTCTCGCCTGCCAAAGCATCCGCCACCCGCGGCCAGACACCCTATCTTCGCCAGCGCGAGACACGGATATATACCGTATGCCATCGGCCGAATTCCGCGGGAAGATCGCGCCATGGGCTGCTGGTTCGGGCAATCCACCGCACCGCTTCGAGGAACCAGCGATGGTTGGATGCCATTCGGCCACGGTCACCTTCCTGGCCCGGCAGGATAGCTTGGACTTTATTCCATATTTCGTCGCTCAGTAATGTTCGTACCATCCTGTCTCGTTACCCAAAAGACAGGTTACAAACACATTTTTTAAATGTAAACAGACCCTAGCGCATCGAGGTCTGGGACACGCCGCAGCTCGGCCGGCTGTTTACGCTCGACGGTCGGCCGATGACCTTGGTCGGCGACGAATACGTCTACCACGAGTGCATGACGCAACCGGCCGCGCTGGCTCACCTGCAGCCGCGCCGGCGGGCCCTCTGATGCTCGGCGGCGATGGGGGCGGTACCGCGCACCAGTTGCTCAAGCCGATCTTGACGCCCCGCGCGGCGCTCTCAATGGATGCACCTGGGCGCACCCGGCTTCCATGCCGAGCGGATCGCCGCGCTGATGGCCGAGTTACGCGCCAGCTTCGCGGTGGTCGCCCACCTGACAGCCCCGGTGCCGCTCTACGGCGGCCAGTGGCTGATGGTGGTGGCCAGCGACACGCTCGACACGGGCGCGCTGTTCGCCCACGACGTCGACGAATGCCTGGCTGAGCGCGGCACCGCCGGGCGGCGCTTTTACGATGCCGAGCGGCATCCTGCCTTTGTTCACCCCGCGTCGCACACTGCGCGATACACTCAGCCTACGGCGCGGATCTGCGCTCATCATTCCCCATCAAGCAGGAGACTGTCCAATGACCGGCCCATATCTGGCCAACGTATCCTGGTTGACGCCCTATCTGGCCGTTCGCAATACCCAGGCGTCGATCGGCTTCTATGGCGACGCATTCGAGTTCGAAACGCGTGAATTGATCGACGAAGACGGCGCGATCATGCACTTCAAGATGACCTACCACGGCCAGCTGATCCTGATGTTAGCGTCCGAGGGTGCGTTCGGCTCGACCGCACGCACGCCGCGCAGCGCCGACAGCATGGTGCCGCAATCCTTCTACCTGTATATTGACGACGTCGATGCCGTGCATCAGCGCTCGCTCGCGGCCGGCGGCAAGTCGCTGACCGCGCCCTGCGACCAGTTCTGGGGCGACCGCTTCGCCCAGGTCGAGGACCTGGACGGCTACCGCTGGGCATTGACGAGGCGCATCGAAGCATGAACGGCAGCGGCACTTCCGCGGTTCCTCGGTTTTTCGTCGATGTCCCGCTGACCGACCAGGCCAGCATCGTGCTGCCCGTCGAGGTCGCGCGCCATGTCCAGGTGCTGCGCCTCGAAGCCGGCGACGCGCTGACACTGTTCGACGGTAGCGGCGGCCAGTATCGCGCCGAATTGGTCGAGATCGGCAAGCGTACTGCCGTGGCCCGCACGCTGGCCTTCGAGGCGCGCGAGTTGGAAACGCCCTACCGGATCACGCTCGCGCAGGGCATCGCCGGCGGCGGCAAGATCGACTGGCTGATCGAGAAGGCGGTCGAGCTGGGCGTGGCCGCCGTGGCACCGCTGTCGACCTCGCGCGGCGTGGTGAGGCTTTCCGGCGAACGCGCCGACAAGCGCGTCGCGCACTGGCAGGGTGTGGTGCGCGCCGCCTGTGAGCAATGCGGGCGTAATCGCGTGCCAGCGGTCGCCGCCGTGTCCGACTACGCGGCCTGGCTGGCCGGGCTGCCGCCGTCGGCCGAGGGCGAATTGCGGCTGATGCTGTCACCGCGCGCGAGCATCGCCTTCGCTGAGCTGCCGGAACAGGCACCGGCCGGCAAGATCTGCCTGCTGATCGGCTCCGAAGGCGGCTTGTCGCCGGCCGAGGAAAATGCCGCACGTGAATGCGGCTTCCAGGCGATCGTGCTAGGCGCGCGCGTGCTGCGCACCGAAACGGCCGGGATGGCGATGCTGGCTGCACTGGCTGCGCGCTGGAGCGGCTGGTAGGAGCGACGATAAGGCGACGGCGGTGCCCGTCATGCAGGCTGTCGCAGCTGGCGCGCCGAACCATCGCCAAGTCCACTCAATCACCGCGCATCTGCGTCGGCATGCCCAGTCTCTCGAGGATCGGCTTCGATACCGGCTCGAACAGCGCGCCGCGGGGATCATTCCGGCCAGCTTCGTAGTTATCGCCGCGCGGGTCTCGACAGCGGCCTGCTCCGACTTGACGACCTGACGCGGCCACCACCCGCAGCCGTTCCATCGCCGGCGCGAGGTTCGCCACCTCGCAGCCATAAGCGACTTGAGCGGTCGACTGCCCGTCGCCGCCCGGATCAGCTTCCCGCGTCTCGCCGGTGACGCGGCAGCGCGAATGCGCGATCGCCTCCGCCACCGCTCCGAACATCCCGCGCAGGAGTTCGCCCAAGGCCTCGCGATGCGCCGACGGCATCGATTCGGTGAGCCGCGCTCCGCCAGATGGTGCGGGGTTTTCGGCCCGCGCCTGCGTGTAGGCCTGGAGATCGATCGCATCGCGTCGTTGTATTGCTGACCTTGCGCCAGGTCGCCGTTGACGAACAGCGCGAGCAACAGTGCGGTGGTCTGGCTTGGCGACAGCGGCGCAGCCCGAGCGGGCACGGCCGCGATCAGGGCCACGCCAACGAAGGCCAGTGCGGTGCGGGACAGGATGCGCGGGAGATCTTGCATGAGAATCATGGGATGACGACCCTGGAACCCGGCGGAAACTGGAATGGCGACCCGCCCGAGCATGCCTGAGGCAATCGGCGGTAAGCGTCCCGTGAACCCACACTTATGAAGTTGAAGAAAATGAGGTACAGGTAGCGTTTTCAGCTTGCTGGAGACGCGATGGGCTGAGTTTGACACATCGAAGCGGCGCAACGATAGGAAGGCAAGACGTTGTCGTCGTATGTGCGGGATGCTGCCTCAGCGTTCGCCGAAGTAAAAGGGCTATCTTGAAATTTGAGTGGGTTACGCGACATGTGGGTTGATCTTCGAGAAGTCGAGCTTGCCGGCGATCAAAAACAGCACGGTACGCATGGTCGTGAGGTTGGTGTGTATTCTCCCCGTGCGCTTTTTGCTTGTGGCGACCTGGAAGAGTCCGTTGATGGCTTCCAGGAAGCCGTTAGGCTGACGCGTCTGGGTCCAGGCGACGCTGCCGTCGACATGACTGCGGATCATGCGGGCGACGTTCTTCATCGGATCGACCTTCGAGCGCATGACGTTCGTGCACCACTGCTCGAGCATGTCGCTGACGACGTTGATCTGCTTGCGATTGAGACTTTCGCGAAATTGCTCGCGATAGCGCCACGCGCGGGCGGTCCGCTTGGTAGTGACGTTCACGATCATGGCATCGAGATCGTCGCATTGTGCGACGGTCAGCCTGTCGCGATCCTTCAGCAACGACCATCGCAATCCCTTGGGTTCCGGATTGGTTCGCTGCTCGGTTCGCCGCATTGGGTCCACGGCTTTCGACGCATGAGCGACGACGTGGAACTTGTCGAAGGTTATGCGAGCATTCGGTAGGTTCGTCTCGACGCCTTTGATGAACGCGGGCGACATGCCAATGCTGTGACCGACGTGATCTGCTCGGGCTCTCCCCCATACTCGCGACGAACGCTGCGATCGTCGCAGCATCCTTGCCTTCGGTCACGAACACGACTTTGCGTTCGAGCGCATCAACCACGAGCGTCAGGTAGTTGTGTCCGTGCTAGTAGAACGTTTCGTCGACGGCAATGCTCGTCCTGTCAGACAGGTCGATCTCGGCGATCGCGAGTTCGACATAGCGTTTGCAAATGGCGTGCACCCGATGCCAGGACTTGCCGACGGTACGGACGACTGCGGTGAACGCGACATCTGCTGGGCGAACATCAGCACCATTGCCTCGAATAGCAGCGTGAAGCCCTCGGTGCGCGTCAAAGTAGTTGTCACCTCTGTCATGCCCGGTTTGATTGATGGCGCTGCGATGACCTCCGGCCTCATATCGCTCACGACCGTCACTGGCAGCAGCGTTGCCTCTGACGCCCTTTGCTCGGCACGATACCAGTGCCACCAGGTGAACGCCAGATTCGCATTCGGACCATGCTCGCGGGCCAGTTTGGCGACTGAAACACCTAGCTCGCACGCGGCGATTGCGATGCGACGCCGGAACTCAGGACTATGGTTCGGGCGTCCTTTGCGACTACCCGGCTTCTCTGTGTCTAACAAAGTGGTGTCCATCACTTCGAAAATGATGGACACCACTTTGGCGTCGATCTTTGCTGGCGTCTACGACGGCTATGCCGAGTCGCTTACCTTCAATGCGACGCGAGGTGTCGGACCACGAGCTGCTTGAGGCGATCTGTGCCGATCTGGCTCATACGTCGTTCGTCGGTGAAGGGGCAACGCAAGGTATGGGCGCGCCTGCGCATCCAGGACGACATCCTCGTGTCCCGAGCCCGTGTCTCGCTGCTGATGCGCGAACACGGCTGGCTTTCGCCCCATCGGCGACCACAGAAATCGCCCAACGCTCATGATGGTCGAATTACGACTGATGGACCTAACGAGATATGGGGCACCGATGGTGCCAAGGTTCAATCTATCGATGAGGGTCTGGTCCGGATCTTCGCCGCAGTCGATCATTGCGACGCAGCGTGCGTGGGCATCCACGTCATCAAGGTGGGGCGACCGCTTTGCCGCACACTGGAGCCAATCAGCCAAGCGGTACACGAGCAGTTCGGATCGGTCGAAGCTAACGCTGGCCGCGGACTGTCCCGGCGAATGGATCACGGCTCGCAGTACAAGTCGTACGACTTCCGCGCCCAGATCAAGTTCTGGGGGATTACGCCAAGCTGCGCCTTCGTTGCCAAGCAACAGACCAACGGCGTCGCCGAGCGTTTCAATCGGACCATGAAGGAGCAGGCTATCCACGGGCGTCTGTTTAGGCAATGCTGATCAAGTTCACCGTCCCCGTGGTTCAGCCGTTATACGTTATAGATCGGTGGATATGACCCG
>JAYFSB010000160.1:0-5172 GCA_040946865.1 Burkholderia sp. | reverse complement strand
ATTGATGGCACAGGTGCGTCCGTAATGGGCGAGAACCAGGCCTGGGGCCCGCCGACCATCTGAATGGCACCCAGGACAACTTCGTTCATAATCGATTCGCTTCGCAGGCTTGACGACATCGCGAATGCAGATACTTGTTCAGCATTGCCTAAACAGATCCTAGTCCGTCCGCCTGTACATGACGCGCCAGACCACTAGCTTTACCGCTTTCAATTTTCTATGCGTCAAAAACCCAGGAATCCTTTAGCAATGCATGCCAACAGCCTGACCGAACTACGTGCCGCACTCGACGCCGGCCAAACCTCGGCCGTCGAGCTCGCGCAGCTCTACCTGCAACGCATCGATGCGGCGCGCGAGCTCAACGCGTTCGTCCACGTCGTTCCCGATCTCACGCTGGCCCAGGCGCGCGCGGCCGACGCTGCGCGCGCGGCCGGCACCGCCGGCCCGCTGGCAGGCCTGCCGATCGCCCACAAGGACGTGTTCGTCACGCGTGGCTGGCGCTCGACAGCAGGCTCGAAGATGCTGGCCGACTACACCAGCCCGTTCGACGCCACTGTGGTCGAGCGGCTTGCCGCGGCCGGCATGGTGACGCTCGGCAAGACCAATATGGACGAGTTCGCGATGGGCTCGTCCAACGAGAACTCGGCCTTCGGCACTGTCAAGAACCCCTGGGACACTCGGGCCGTGCCGGGCGGCAGCTCGGGCGGCAGCGCCGCGGCGGTGGCCGCGCGCCTGGCACCGGCCGCCACCGGTACCGATACCGGCGGCTCGATCCGCCAGCCAGCCTCGTTCGCCGGCGTCACCGGCATCAAGCCAACTTATGGGCGTGTGTCGCGCTACGGCATGATCGCCTTCGCCTCCTCGCTCGACCAGTGCGGCCCGATGGCGCAGAGCGCGGCCGACTGTGCGCTGCTGCTCGACGCGATGGCCGGCTTCGACGAGCGCGACTCCACCAGCCTGGAGCGTGACGACGAGAACTTCAGCCGCCATCTCGGCCAGGCCTGGACACCCGACGCGCCGGCCAGCCAGCCGCTCAAGGGCCTACGCATCGGCCTGCCCAACGAGTATTTTGGCGAGGGTCTGGCGGCCGACGTGCGCGCGGCGATCGACGTGGCGCTCAAGCAGTACGAGGCGCTCGGCACCACCCTGGTTCCAGTCCCGCTGCCTAAGACGGAACTCTCGATCCCGGTCTATTACGTGATCGCGCCAGCCGAGGCCTCCTCGAACCTGTCGCGCTTCGACGGCGTGCGCTACGGCCACCGCGCCGCCCAGTACGGCGACCTGCTCGACATGTACAAAAAGTCGCGCGCCGAGGGCTTCGGGCCCGAGGTCAAGCGCCGGATTCTGGTGGGCACCTACGTGCTCTCGCACGGCTACTACGACGCCTATTACCTGCAGGCGCAGAAAATCCGCCGCATCATCACACAGGACTTCCAGAACGCCTTCGAACAGTGCGACGTGATCATGGGCCCGGCCTCGCCGAGCGTGGCCTGGGATCTCGGTGCCAAGGGCGACGATCCGGTCCGGATGTACCTGGCCGATATCTACACGCTGTCGGTGAGCCTGGCGGGCCTGCCCGGTATGAGCGTGCCCTGCGGCTTCGGTGCCGGCACCAACGCTCGCCGCCCGGTTGGCCTGCAGATCATCGGCAACTATTTCAACGAAGCCCGGATGCTGCAGGTCGCCGACGCGTTCCAGCGCGTGACAGACTGGCACAAGCAAATTCCGGCGGGGGTATAAGACATGACCCAGCAGTGGGAAGTCGTTATCGGTCTGGAGACGCACGCGCAATTGTCGACGGCGTCGAAGATCTTCTCGGGCGCGTCGACGCAGTTCGGTGCCGAACCCAACACTCAGGCCTGCGCGGTCGATCTCGCCCTGCCCGGCGTGCTGCCGGTGCTTAACCGCGGCGCAGTGGAGCACGCGATCCGGTTGGGCATCGCGCTCGGCTCAACGGTGACACCGCGCAGTATCTTCGTACGCAAGAATTACTTCTACCCGGACCTGCCCAAGGGCTACCAGATCAGCCAGTACGAGATCCCGGTGGTGCAGGGCGGCCAGCTCACGATCCAGGTGCCGGTCAACGCGAAGGCGGCGGGCAAGCAAGCCTACTGGAAGACCATCAACCTGACGCGTGCCCACCTGGAAGAGGATGCCGGCAAGTCACTGCACGAGGACTTCGCGGGCATGACCGGCATCGACCTGAACCGCGCCGGCACGCCACTGCTCGAGATCGTCACCGAGCCCGAGATGCGCAGCGCCGCCGAGGCGGTGGCCTATGCTAAGGCGCTGTACGCGCTGGTTGTGTGGCTCGGCATCTGCGACGGCAACATGCAGGAAGGCGCGTTTCGCTGCGACGCCAACGTCTCGGTGCGCCCGCTGGGCCAGGAGAAGTTCGGCACGCGCGCCGAGATTAAGAACCTGAACTCGTTCCGCTTCCTGGAAGACGCGATCAACTACGAGGTACGCCGCCAGATCGAGCTGATCGAGGACGGCAGCACGGTGGTGCAGGAAACCCGCCTCTACGATCCGGACAAGCGCGAGACGCGCTCGATGCGCAGCAAGGAAGACGCGCAGGATTACCGCTACTTTCCGGATCCGGACCTGATGCCGGTGGTGATCGACCAGAAGTGGGTCGAGCGCGTGCGCCACGAGATGCCGGAGCTGCCGGCCGCGACGCAGCAGCGCTTCGTCGAGCAGTACGGCGTGACGCCCTATGACGCCGTGGTGCTGACCGCCAGTAAGGCGATGGCCGCCTACTTCGAGGCGGTGGTGGGCAAGGCCGGCACGGTCAATGCCAAGGTGGCCGCGAACTGGTTGATGGGCGACGTATCGTCGCTGCTGAACCGCGAGGGCATCGAGATCGATGCGAGTCCCGTGTTGGCCGCCCAGCTCGCGTTGGTGCTGCAGCGTATCGCCGACGGTACCATCTCGAACAAGATCGCCAAGGAAATCTTCCAAGCGATCTGGTACGAGAAGGCCACGGACGAAGCCGCCGCCGACCGCATCATCGAGGCCAAGGGGCTCAAGCAGATCTCCGACAGCGGCGCGCTGGAGTCGATCATCGACGAGGTGCTGGCCGCCAACGCCAAGTCGGTCGAGGAGTTCTGCGCCGGCAAGGAGAAGGCTTTCAACGCGCTGGTCGGCCAGGCGATGAAGGCGACCAAGGGCAAGGCGAACCCGGCCCAGGTCAACGAGCTGCTGAAGAAAAAGCTAGGCTGTGGGAGTTATGCTTGGCAGCCTCAAATCTGAAGTGCAACACCTACCGAGAGGTATTGTGTTGCGATGTGAACCTACAAACACCTGAGTTGTGAGGAGCGCGCGATGATCCAGCTGAGCCTTGAGCAGCGATACAAGCTGCGGGCAATTGCCGACAGTCTGTATCATGCGCCGAGTTTGGTCAGCCGCAAAGGAGGGACTGGGCCGTCCGTTGCTCGCTGGCGGCTATTGTGTGCCGCTCGCCCAGTAGCGCGCCAGTTGCCCCTTGGCTGGATGTGGGGCAGGCCCGCGGCACAACAATCCGCCCGACTGTGGACCCACAGGGGCAGCTGTGGGCGACGATCGAACGGTTGCTGCGTTGAGCGGCACTCTCCCGAACAGATTGCGGGCATACCGCGAAACATGAACCCCTATGAGGAGCCGACCGCTGCCGGCCAGTTACGAAACCATCTACACCGCGTTGTACGCGCTGCCGCGCGGCCAGTTGCGAGCGGAACCTGATCGCCTTGTCTGCGACAGGCCAGCAAAAGCCGGTGGCCTCGGGTGCGGGGCGAAGACAGCCGGGGCAGCATCTATGATCGTCCGGCTGAGCTCGACGAGCGGATCATGCCGAGGCACTGGGAAGGCGACCTAATCAAGGGCGCGCGTAATGCGTCTTCGGTCGCGACGCTGGTCGAGCGTACCTCGCTGTTCGTCACCCTGGGCAAGATGGAGAACGCCACTGCCGATGCCGCCGTCACTTCGTTTCGCATGATGCTGAACCGCATCGACGCCCAACGCCGTCTTTCCATGACGTATGGTCAGGGACGGGAGATGGCCAGGCATGAGCAGCTTTGCGAGACCACCGGCATCAAGGTCTACTTCGTTGATCCGCATAGCCATTGGCAGCGCGGGCGCAACGAGAACCCCAACGGGCTGCTGCGCCAGTACATGCCCAAGGGTACGGATCTGGCCGTGTTCTCCCGGGCCGAACTCGACGACATCGCCTAGATGTCTGTATTACATACTATCTTTTGCGCAACGAGACAGGATGGTACGAACGTTACTGAGCGACGAAGTATGGAACCAAGTCCAAGCTATCCTGCCGGGCAAGGAAGGCGACCGTGGCCGAACGGCATCCAACAATCGCTGGTTCCTCGAAGCGGTGCGGTGGATTGCCCGAACCGGCAGTCCATGGCGCGATCTTCCCGCGGAATTCGGCCGATGGCATACGGTATATATCCGTTTCTCGCGCTGGCGAAGCCAGGGTGTCTGGCCGCGGATGACAAATGCTTTGGCAGGCGAGACGGAAATCGAGCACATCCTTATCGATTCGACGATCGTGCGAGTGCACCAGCATTGGGCCGGGGCCTTAAAAAAGTGGGCCGCAAGCGCTCGGACGTTCCCGAGGCGGACTGAGACCAAACTGCATTTGGTGGTGGATTCGAAGGGTCGTCCATTGCGACTGATCGTCACTGAGGGACAGGTCGCCAACATCTCGTGCGCGGCGTAACTGGTTGGTCGCGCATCTGCGCACCGGAGCGGTTATCGCAGACAAGGGCTACGATGCTGACCACTTCGTGCAACGAATTCGGGCAACTCGTGCAAAGGTCGTGATTCTCCCGCGTTCGAATCACAAGACAAGACGCCGCTACAACAAACCGGGTGCTCTACCGTACACGCAACTTGGTCGAACGGTTCTTCAATCTAAGGCAATGCTGATCAAGTCCACCGTCCCCGCGGTCCAGCCGTTATAGATCGGTGGATATGACCCGAGCAAGGCAAACATAAGCGGTGCGATGAGTTTCTGGACGTTATGGAGTGGATCGTGCCGTGGGCGGAATTGTGTGCGCTGATCGAGCCGTACTACCCGAAACGTGGCAACGGACGCCCGTCTGATTGGCCTGGCGCGCATGCTGCGGATTCATTTCATTCAGCACGGGTTCAATCTGGCCAACCTTGCCTGCGAGGAAG
>JAYFSB010000159.1:0-5189 GCA_040946865.1 Burkholderia sp. | reverse complement strand
AGCTCAACGGCATCAATCCGCGCGCCTATCTGGAATACGTCCTGACTCATATCGCTGATTACCTCATCACCCGCATCCGACGGGCTCCTGCTCTGGAACGGCGCGGACAAGCTGAAGTCGGCCGCCATTCCTCCGTCCACTACCTGATTGCCGACTAGATCCAGATAAATCGTGGGCGCGATCTCACGTGATCCACACACATTCCACGTGCTTATCATCTTGCCTCACGCGCGTGCGAATGGGGGACCGGCCTTGCCGAGTCGCTTACAGAGAACCTGAAAAACAGCCGGATCGGCATAGGCCGGTTGGGCTGTTTCGTTTGGAGCGCGGATCGTGCGGGGCCGGGCTTCAGGCCAACATGACGGCCTCGTCGGACAGCCGCCAGTCGATCGGCACCTTACCGTGTTCGGCCAGGTAGTCATTAGCCAGCGTGAAGTGCCGGTTACCGAGGAAGCCGCGGTACGCGGACAGCGGCGAGGGATGCGGCGACTCGAGCACGCAATGCGCGCTGATATCGAAGAGGGAACGCTTGGCCTGCGCGTGCGCGCCCCACAGCATGAAGACCAGCCCACGATAACAACGCGCTAGCTCGCGGATCAACGTATCGGTGCAGGGCTCCCAGCCACGTTTCGCGTGGCTCGCGGCCGCACCTTGCTCGACCGTCAGCACGGTATTGAGCAGCAGCACACCCTGGCGCGCCCAGGAATCGAGACAGCCGTGCTTCGGCGTGTCGTGCCCGAGGTTCATGGCGATTTCCTTGAAGATATTGCGCAGCGAGGGCGGCGGCCGCACCGCCGGCGGCACCGAGAAGGCCAGGCCATGAGCCTGCGGCATGCCGCGATCGTCGCCGTAATACGGGTCCTGGCCGAGGATCACGACGCGGGCTTCGTCGGGCGAGGTCAGGCGCAGCGCACGGAACACGTCGGCCGGATAGATCGTCTTGCCGGCCGCGCGCTCGGCGTCAACGAAGCGGCACAGTGGGGCATAGGCGTCGCTGGACACGAACGATGAGAGCAATTCGCGCCATGCCTCGGGCAGGGCCTCGAACTGGGCCTCAAGCGACAGCGCCGCTGGTGCCGCGCCGGTGCCGAGATCGGCCGCGATTGTGGCTGTTTCCGTGTTGACAGACGTGAGCGCCGGCGTGGCCGGTTCGTCGAACAGCGAGGCCTGGGTGACGGTTCCCGGCTTGGCGCGGGAAGCAGAACGGTTCGCCATGGCTTAGGCCGCGCGCAGGCGATAGCCGTGCTGTGCCTTGCTCTTGGCGTCGGGCGCGAGGCCCGGCAGCGCGGCCTTGAGTTCGTTCGCGAGTGTTTGCAGCACGGTCTCGTCGCCGTCGATCAGTTCGAGCTCGATCTCGCGAATTGGCGCGCGACGCGTTTCGCCGTCCCTCTCGGCAATGATTTTGCCGAGGTCGAGTCCGGCTTTGAACGTGCTGCCGTCGTAGACGATGCGCCAAAGTGTGTGCGCGAAATCGGTGCAGAACAGGGCGACCAGCGCCGGCACGTCGGCGCAGGCGGTCAGCAGCGCGTCGATTTCCAGCGCATCGACGGCTACCGGCAGTTCCAACTCGTGGCGCGTATGCAGGCCCTGTTCGATCGAGGAGCCGACCGTCTTGAAGATCTGCAGCCAGCCCTGTGGCGCAAGGCGCACGCGCACGGCGCTCTTGGCCCGTGCCAGCGCGAGATCGGGCGTGTCGTAGTAGACATTGGCGAGATGGATCTCGCGGCCCGCCGCGCCGGCGTAGGCGTCGGACGCGCTGCGGGCCGCGCCCTGCACGCCGGCCGGCAGGGCCAGCTTGATTTCAGTTTCGATGGCCATCAGGATGCGCGTCAGAAGAACAACCGGGCGAGTTCCTCGCCCGGTTGCTCGGCGCGCATAAAGGCCTCGCCTACCAGGAAGCTTTGCACGTTGGCCGCTTTCATGCGTTTCACGTCGACGCGCGACAGGATGCCCGATTCGGTCACCACGATGCGATCGGCCGGCACCATGTCCAGCATGCCGAGCGTGGTCTCGATAGTGGTTTCGAAGGTGCGCAGGTTGCGGTTGTTGATGCCGATCAGCGGCGTCCTCAGTGTCAGCGCCTCGTTCATCTCGTCGCGGTCGTGGACCTCGATCAGCACCGCCAGGTTCAGCGAGTGCGCATAGGCCTCGAGGTCCTGCATCTGCGGTGTGTCGAGCGCGGCAGCGATAAGCAGGATTGCATCGGCACCCATCGCACGCGCTTCGAGCACCTGGTAGGGATCGACGATGAAGTCCTTGCGCAGCACCGGCAGCGTGCAGGCTGGGCGAGCCTCCTTGAGGTAGCGTGCGCTGCCCTGGAAGAACTGCTCGTCGGTCAGCACCGACAGACAGGCCGCGCCATGCCGCGCATACGAGACGGCGATTTCTGCCGGCACAAAATGCTCGCGCAGCACGCCCTTGGAGGGGCTGGTCTTCTTCACCTCTGCGATCACGGCGGACTGGCCGGCCGCGTGCTTGGCGTGCAGCGCGCCAACGAAGTCGCGCAGATCGCGAGTTTCGGCCTCCAGCCTGAGGGCTTCGAGCGGAGTGCTTTGCAGAGCGGCGGCGATTTCCTTGCGCTTGACGCCAATGATTCGATTGAGGATGTCACTCATGGCAAATCCGACGGAATGGGGTTCTGACCAGGATCCGGATAGATTGGCCGACCAGCTGGCCGGTCGGCACGTGGAGGTTCAGCGCGGAAACTGACTGGTGAAACGTACCAGTTCGTCGACCTTAGCGCGCGCCGCGCCGCTGGCGATAGCTTCGCGCGCGAGGCCGATACCATCGACGATCGAGGGCGCGACATTGGCCGCGTAGAGCGCGGTGCCCGCGTTCAGCGTGACGATCTCGCGCGCCACGCCAGGCTTGTTGTCGAGCGCCTCGCGCAGCATTATGCGCGACTCCTCGGCATTCTCGACCTTCAGCGTGCGGTTCGAGACCATCTGCAGGCCGAAATCCTCGGGATGGATCTCATATTCGGTGACCTTGCCGTCGCGCAGCTCGCCCACCAGGGTGGCAGCGCCGAGCGAGACCTCGTCCATGCCGTCCTTACCGTAGACCACCAGCACGTGTTCGGCACCGAGCCGCTGCATCACGCGTACCTGGATGCCGACCAGGTCGGGGTGGAACACGCCCATCAGCTGGTTGGGCGCGTCGGCTGGGTTGATCAGCGGCCCGAGGATGTTGAACAGGGTCCGCACGCCGAGCTCGCGGCGCACCGGTGCGATGTTCTTCATCGCCGGATGATGGTTCGGCGCGTACATGAAGCCCATTCCAGTGGCCTCGATCGAGGCCGCCACCTGCTCGGGGGCGAGGTCGATGTTGACGCCGAGCGCGTCGAGCACGTCGGCGCTGCCGGACTTGCTCGAGACGCTGCGGTTGCCGTGCTTGGCCACCTTCGCGCCGGCCGCGGCTGACACGAACATGGTCGCGGTCGAGATGTTGAAGGTGTGCGAGCCGTCGCCACCGGTGCCGACGATGTCGACGAAGTTCGAGTTGTCGGTCACCTCGACATGATGCGCGAATTCGCGCATCACGGTGGCGGCAGCAGCGATCTCACCAATCGTCTCCTTCTTCACGCGCAGGCCAATGATGATCGCGGCGGCCATCACAGGCGACATGTCGCCCCGCATAATCATCCGCATCAGGTACAGCATCTCATCGTGGAAGATCTCGCGGTGCTCGATCGTGCGCTGCAGCGCTTCCTGCGGTGTAATCGTCATCGCATCCCCGCTCGTGCCGTCTGGGCCGCGCTCGCGCGCGCCTGTTTCATGAAGTTCTGCAGCTGAGCGTGGCCGTGCTCGGAAAGGATCGATTCGGGGTGGAACTGCACGCCCTCGATCGGCAGCGTCTTGTGGCGCACGCCCATGATCTCGCCATCCTTAGTCCAGGCAGAGATCTCCAGGCAATCGGGCAGCGTCTCACGCTCGATTGCCAGCGAGTGATAGCGTGTCACATCGAAGTGCCTTGGCAGATCGGCGAACAAGCCGCGGCCGTCAGTCTCGATGCGGCTCACCTTGCCGTGCATGATGGTCTTGGCGCGGATCACGCGGCCGCCGAAGGCCTCGCCGATCGCCTGGTGGCCAAGGCACACGCCGAGGATCGGCTTCTTGCCGGCGAACTCGCGAAGCAC
This sequence comes from Burkholderia sp., assembly GCA_040946865.1. GTDB lineage: Bacteria > Pseudomonadota > Gammaproteobacteria > Burkholderiales > Burkholderiaceae > Burkholderia. The sequence goes on along the minus strand of JAYFSB010000159.1, from coordinate 1,054 downwards.
CTCGAGCGTGATGCCCGCGTGCTGCGGGTTGCTCGGGCCCGGCGACAGGCAGATCGCCTCGGGATCGAGCTCAGCGAGCTGCACGAGCGTGATCTCGTCGTTGCGATAGGTCCGCACGTCTTCGCCGAGTTCGCCGAAGTACTGGACCAGGTTGTAGGTAAACGAATCATAGTTGTCGATCATCACAAGCATCTTATGGCTATCTCCTTGATTAGATTAACCCCTATGACCGACTTCTGAAATCTTATCCGGCTGCTTATCCGGTTTTTCATCCGCTGGGGGCGGTTAGCACTGCCGCCGCTAGGGTCTGTTTACATTTTGTCTTTTTCGCAACGAGACAGGATGGTACGAACGTTACTGAGCGACGAAATATGGAACAAAGTCCAAGCTATCCTGCTCGGCAAGGAAGACGACCGTGGCCGAACGGCATCTAACAATCGCTGGTTCCTCGAAGCGGTGCGGTGGATTGCCCAAACTGGCAGTCCATGGCGCGATCTTCCCGCGGAATTCGCGCCGATGGCGTACGGTATATATCCGTTTCTCGTGCTGGCGAAGCCAGGGTGTCTTGGCGCGGGTGGCGAATGCTTTGGCAGGCGAGACGGAAATCGAGCACATCCTTATCAATTCGACGATCGTGCGAGCGCACCAGTATTCAGCCGTGGCCTTAAAAAAAGTTGGCCGCAAGCGCTCGGACCTTCCCAAGGTGGACTGAGCACCAAACTGCATTTGGCGGTGGACTCGAAGGGTCGCCCGTTGCGACTGATCGTTACTGAAGGACAGGTCGCCGACATCTCGTGCGCGGCGCAACTGGTCGAGCATCTGCGCACCAAAGCGATTATCGCAGACAAGGGCTACGATGCAGACCACTTCGTGCAACGAATTCGGGCCACTCGTGCAAAGGTCGTGATTCCCTCGCGTTCGAATTGCAAGACAAAACGCCGCTACAACCGTGTGCTCTACCGTACACGCAACCTGGGCGAACGGTTCTTCAATCGCATTAAGGCAATGCTGATCAAGTGTCTGCATTCGTGATGTCGTCAAGCCTGCGAAGCGA
>JAYFSB010000158.1:0-5197 GCA_040946865.1 Burkholderia sp. | reverse complement strand
AATCTGGCCGACCTTGCCTGCGAGGAAGCGCTGTACGACAGCACGAGCCTGCGCCGCTTCGTGGGCATCGACTTGGGTCGTGAAGCGGTGCCGGATGCGACAACGATATAGCGGTATGAAGCTCAGTCGCGGCACTGATCGTCGATGCCACGTTGATCGGGGCATCAGGTTCGACGAAGAATGAACAGAAGGCGCGCGATCCCGAGATGCGTTAGACGAAGAAGAGCGGCAATTGGCACTTCGGCATGACACGGCATATCGGCGTCGATAGTCGAAGCGGCCTGGCTCACAGCGCGGTGGTGACGGCGGCCAACGTCCACGCGAGTCAGAAGGCACTGATTCATGGCAAGGCACCCAAATCGCGCGACTTCACGAATCGGCGCACGCGTCGCAACGGCGTAGTCGACGAGGTGGCGCGCCGCAAGAACCGCAACAAGGCGAGAATCGGGCCTGGGGCCCGCCGACCATCTGAATGGCACCCAGGACGATCGAAAACAAACCAGGATAACTTCGTTTATGATCGATTCGCTTCGCAGGCTTAACGACATCACGAATGCAGGCACTTGATCAGCATTGCCTAAACACATTTTTTTAAATGTAAACAGACCCTAGACCTCGCGCCTCACTCCACTTCAACCGTTTCCTCGCTCGGCTTCGGCGGTTCGGCCGAATTGTCGAAGGACAGCTGCACAGTGTTGTTCTCGTCGACGTCGACCGTCACGCGACCGCCGTTGACGAGCTTGCCGAACAGCAGTTCGTCGGCCAGCGTGCGACGGATCGTATCCTGGATCAGGCGCTGCATCGGCCGCGCGCCCATCAGCGGATCGAAGCCATTATTCGACAGGTACTTGCGCAGCGCGTCGGTGAACAGCGCATCGACCTTCTTCTCGTGGAGCTGGTCCTCGAGCTGGATCAGGAACTTGTCGACCACGCGCATGATGATTTCCTCATCGAGTGAGCGGAAGCCGATCGTCGCATCCAGGCGATTGCGAAACTCCGGTGCGAAGAAGCGCTTGATCTCCGACATCTCGTCACCAACCTCGCGACGCGTGTTGAAGCCGATCGTGGCCTTCTGCATCGACTCGGCACCCGCATTGGTCGTCATGATGATGATGACGTTGCGGAAATCCGCCTTGCGGCCGTTGTTGTCGGTCAACGTGCCGTGGTCCATCACCTGCAGCAGCACATTGAAGATGTCCGGATGCGCCTTCTCGATTTCGTCGAGCAGCAGCACGCAGTGCGGCTTCTTGGTGACAGCCTCGGTCAACAGGCCGCCCTGGTCGAAACCGATATAACCGGGCGGCGCACCGATCAGGCGGCTGACCGTGTGACGCTCCATGTACTCGGACATGTCGAAGCGGATCAGCTCAATATCGAGCGTGAACGCGAGCTGCCGCGCCACCTCGGTCTTGCCGACGCCGGTCTGGCCCGAAAACAGGAAGGCACCGATCGGCTTGTCGAGCTTGCCGAGGCCCGCGCGCGCCATCTTGATCACCGCGGCCAGCGCGTCGATCGCCGGATCCTGGCCGAACACCACGCTCTTCAGGTCGCGATCGAGCGTCTGCAGTTTGCTGCGATCGTCCTGCGACACGCTTTGCGGCGGAACACGCGCGATCTTCGAGATGATTTCCTCGATCTCGGGCTTGCCGATGGTCTTCTTCTGCTGCGACTTCGGCAGGATCCGCTGCGCCGCGCCCGCTTCGTCGATCACGTCGATCGCCTTGTCAGGCAGGTGACGATCGGTGATGAAGCGAGCTGACAATTCGGCGGCGGCCGACAGCGCGCTCGACGAATATTTCACGCCGTGGTGCTCCTCGAAGCGCGACTTGAGTCCACGCAAAATCGCCACCGTCTGCTCGACCGAGGGCTCGTTGACGTCGACCTTCTGGAAGCGCCGCGACAGCGCCGCATCCTTCTCGAAGATGCCGCGGTATTCGGTGAAGGTGGTCGCGCCGATACACTTTAGGTTGCCCGAAGACAGCGTCGGCTTGAGCAGGTTCGATGCATCGAGCGTGCCACCCGAGGCCGCGCCGGCACCGATCAGCGTGTGGATTTCGTCGATGAAGAGGATCGCGTGGCGTTCCTTCAGTTCCTTGAGCACCGTCTTCAGGCGCTGCTCGAAATCGCCGCGATACTTGGTGCCCGCCAGTAGCGCGCCCATGTCGAGCGAGAACACCTGGGCGTTGGCCAGGATATCCGGCACCTCGCCGCGTGTGATGCGCCAGGCCAGGCCCTCGGCGATCGCGGTTTTGCCGACGCCGGCCTCGCCGACCAGCAGCGGGTTGTTCTTGCGACGGCGGCAGAGCACCTGCACCACGCGCTCGACCTCGATTTCGCGACCGATCAGCGGATCGATGCGGCCGTCCTTGGCCATCTGGTTCAGGTTCTGCGTGAACTGCGCGAGCGGGGTTTCCTTTTGCGCGTTCGCGTCTTCCGATCCGGGCGCGCCGTCGCCGGCCTTGGCCGCGTCCGCGCTCCCCGTCTTCGCGATCCCATGCGAGATGAAGTTCACCACGTCCAGGCGCGTGACGCCCTGCTGCTGCAGGTAGTAGACCGCGTGCGAATCCTTCTCGCCGAAAATCGCCACGAGCACATTCGCGCCCGTCACTTCCTTCTTGCCGTTCGAGATGGATTGCACGTGCATGATCGCGCGCTGGATCACGCGCTGGAAACCGAGCGTGGGCTGGGTGTCGACGTCCTCGGTGCCCGGCACCGTGGGTGTGTTGTCGTGGGTGAAGTTGCGCAGGTTCTGGCGCAGGTCTTCGATATTAGCCGCGCAGGCGCGCAGCACTTCGGCCGCTGTCGGGTTGTCGAGCAGCGCCAGCAACAGGTGTTCGACTGTAATGAACTCGTGCCGCGCCTGGCGCGCTTCCATGAACGCCATGTGCAGGCTGACTTCCAATTCCTGGGCAATCATGCTTCCTCCATCACGCACTGCAGCGGATGCCCTGCCTGCCGCGCATGGGTAACGACTTGCTCAACTTTGGTCGACGCGATGTCCCGCGTATAGACCCCACATACACCCCGCCCCTCGCGATGGACCTTGAGCATGATCTGCGTCGCTAACTCGCGATCCTTCTTAACTCGCGATCCTTCTTGAAGTACTCCCGCACCACCATGACGACGAATTCCATCGGGGTGAAATCGTCGTTCAGCAGCACCACCTTGTACATCGAAGGCAGCTTCTGCTCGCTGCGTTCCAGGAACGGTGTTGTCATGCTTGCCTGGGATAATCGCCATGATCCCATTCTAAACAACTCGGACAGGCCTGCAATTCTGTCATAAACTAGCCTTGCGGCCGGCACCGTTTAGCCTGCATGCTCACAGACTCGCGCCACTCGCACGCCGCGAAAATCGGCTCGAGGTGCCGACTTCCGAAGATGTCCGCAACCCGGCAAGCAGCCCGATGTCGCGACGCGTGGATTGAGTATTCTATTATTCCCGCCAACCTCGAAGGCCTGACGCCTGAGTATGTTATATGGGCCGATTATGGGGCTTTTCAAGCACCCTCGTTTGTCACCCGCATGACAGCGGAAAGCGGGATAAACCCTGAAATAGGTTTTTTACAACGGCTCCCAAACTACCGACAAATTCCCCTTGACTCTCAAATAAAGAGAGCCAACAATAAAGCTGACGCTTTTTTCAATCTGCCTTTCTTGATGACGAAGAATGGGCCAAAGTGAGCTGGTAAGGGGGGAACGGCTGCATTTGCCGGTCGTTTAGCTTTTTGAGCGTGCTTGTGGTAACGACTGAGTGACAGGGGAAGTAGGTATGGCAACTGGTATTGTCAAATGGTTCAATGACGCGAAGGGCTTCGGCTTTATCACGCCCGACGAAGGCGGCGAAGATCTGTTTGCACATTTCTCGGCGATCAACATGCAGGGTTTCAAGACCCTGAAGGAAGGCCAGAAGGTGAGCTTCGAGGTCGTCCAAGGCCAGAAGGGCAAGCAGGCTTCGAACATCCAGGCAACCTGAGTCGCATTAAATTCTCAATCAAAAACCCGGCTCGGAAAAAACCCGGCTCGGAGCCGGGTTTTTCGGTGCGCCGAGCATGCGCTCACAGCTTGTGGGGGTGCAAGCCCCCTGCCAAAACAGAAACCCGTTGCGCCCGAAGGGCATCCCCCAAGGCAACGATTTCATGATGATGCTGACGAACATCGAACGATTCGGGCATGAACAGTTGGCCGGACACGTCCAGTCCAAGCTCTTGCGCGGGCCGGTGTTCGGGTGTTCATCTGCCAGACGATGTCGTCGAGCTCGGCCTGGAAGAACACGGCCAGATCCGTACCCTTGGGCATGTACTGGCGCAGCAGCCCGTTGGGGTTCTCGTTGCTGCGCCCGCGCTGCCAAGGGCTATGCGAATCAGCGATAGTAGACCTTGATGCCCGTGGTCTCGCAGAGCTGCTCATGCCTGACCATCTCCCGTCCCTGATCATAGGTCAGGGAAAGACGGTACTGGGCGTCGATGCGGTTCAGGATCATGTGCCGAACGAAGTGACGGCGGTGTCGGCGGTGGCGTTCTCCATCTTGCCCAGGGTGACGAACAGCGAGGTGCGCTCGACCAGCGTCGCGACCGAAGACTCATTACGCGCGCTCTTGATCAGGTCGCCTTCCAAGTGCTCCAGCACGATCCGCTCGTCGATCTCAGCCGGACGAGCCAGCGGTTACGGCGCAATCGCGGCTGATCGAACTCGGCGCGCGATGCAAGCTGCGGACAATTGCTCGCAGCTTGTATCCCTGCTCAAGGCTCAGCTGGATCATCGTGCGCTCTTCACAACTCCGGGGTACCGGATCCAGTTGTTTAGACACGATTTTGCGATCAGGCGACAAGTGTCAAGAACGCTGCCTGACGAGCTTCGAGGGGGAACTTAAAGCCCAGTTTTTCGGGCTCTCTTGAAATTTAAGTGGGTTACGTGACATGGAGGTTGATCTTTGAGAAGTCAAGCTTGCCGGCGATCAGAAACAGCACGGTGTGCATGGTCGTGAGGTTGCCGTTATCCGCGCGCTTTTCGCTTTGGCGGCCTGGAAGAGTCCGTTGATGGCTTTCAGGAAGCCGTTGGTCTGACGCGTCTGGGGGTCCAGGCGACGATGCCGTCGAAATGACTGTGGCCGGGGTTCGCTATCGTGAATGCATGACCCACCGTCCCCTCACGCTTACCGCCGACGAACGCGTTGCGCGGAGAACGCGACGAACTTC
>JAYFSB010000157.1:0-5202 GCA_040946865.1 Burkholderia sp. | reverse complement strand
CCCCACGACCCTGAGCCGCCGCGCGCAGACACTGAAGGTCGCGTTGCCAGCACTGCACACCAGCGAGCGCTGCACTTTGTCGTCGACAGTACCGGACTGAAGGTCTATACCAAACAAAGGCGAGTGGAAAGTCCGCAAGCACGGCTAGTCCAAGCGTCGCACCTGGCTCCAGGTCCATTTGGCGGTGAGCGCGAATACCGGCCAAATCTGTGTCGCGCTGATGACGCACCAGGAACGAGGGAGATAGCGAAGTGCTGCCCGATTTGCACGTGAGCGACGGTAGTCATGTATAGCAAGTTGTTCGAGATGGCTTTGGGTATCAGCGATCTGTGGTTCGTGAACGGCCTCAATTTATGTAACAGCTCCTAAAGACATGGGATAGCTTGAGAGCGGTCATTCTGGCGTGCTATACTTCTGGGTTAAGTCTTGTTCTGCTTCCCATTCCAATCATGCGATGCAGCATGGGAAAGCAGGTCCTGGCTGACCGGCACGCGCGGTTGTTTGCAACGTGCCGAATCGCAAGCCGACGCACCCCGGGTGTCGCGTGCAATCGCCGCGATATGGCAGCCGGCTGAAGACCCAACCCTAGCGGAGAATCACTCTCATGGCAGTCACGATGCGCCAAATGCTGGAAGCCGGTGTCCACTTCGGTCACCAAACGCGCTTCTGGAACCCGAAGATGGCCCCGTTCATTTTTGGTCATCGCAACAAGATTCACATCATCAACCTTGATAAGACGCTGCCGATGTTCACGGACGCACAGAAGTACGTGCGCCAACTGTCAGCAAATTGGGGCAGAATTCTGTTCGTCGGCACCAAGCGTCAGTCGCGCGACACAATCGCTCAGGAAGCGCGGCGCGCCGGCATGCCGTTTGTCAACGCGCGCTGGCTCGGTGGCATGCTGACCAACTTCAAGACCCTGAAGGTGTCGATCAAGCGCCTGAAGGACATGGAAGCGGCAGTTGAGGCAGGCGAGCTCGAGAAGATGAGCAAGAAGGAAGCGCTGCTGTTCGAACGCGAGATCGCCAAGCTGCAGAAGTCGATCGGCGGCGTGAAGGACATGGGCGGCATTCCGGACGCGATTTTCGTGGTGGACGTCGGCTACCACAAGATTGCCATCACCGAAGCGAACAAGCTGGGCGTGCCGGTCATCGCCGTGGTCGATACGAACCACTCGCCGGAAGGCGTGGACTATGTGATTCCGGGTAACGATGACTCAAGCAAGGCTGTCGCGTTGTATGCCGAAGGCGTGGCCGACGCGATCCTCGAAGGCCGTGCCAACGCGGTCAACGAGGTAGTCCAGGCGGTGCGCGGCGATGAGTACGTCGAACAGAACGCGTAACCGGTCCCGAGCCGGCGCAAAAAGGGGGCTTTCAACAGGCCCCCTTTTTTTAAGTTGCGTTGCCGGGACGAGCGACGGATGCCGTGCCCTTCGTTGTGAATCGTCGAAAACGAATCCTCACTGTCCTGGTCGAAGGACGGCGTCGTGAATACAGACTCAAGGAGCGAATGATGGTGGCAATTACCGCACACATGGTGGCAGAACTGCGCGCGAAGACCGACGCGCCGATGATGGCATGCAAGAAGGCACTGACGGAAGCCGACGGCGACCTGGGCAAGGCCGAGGAACTGCTGCGCGTGAAGCTCGGCAACAAAGCCAGCAAGGCCGCATCGCGCGTGACGGCTGAAGGCGTGGTCTCGTCCTTCGTCGGCAATGGTGCTGGTGCCCTGGTCGAGCTGAACTGCGAAACCGACTTCGTCGCCAAGAACGACGATTTCCTGGCCTTCGCCAAGATCGTCGCGGCACTCGTCGCGGCCCAGAACCCGGCTGACGTGGCTGCCCTGTCGGCCCTGCCGCTGGACGGCAAGACTGTCGACGAGGTGCGCCTGGCCCTGGTCAGCAAGATCGGCGAAAACGTCTCGATCCGCCGCTTCGTGCGCTTCGAGACCGCCAACCAGGTCGCCACCTACCTGCACGGCAGCCGCATCGGTGTGATCGTCGAGTACACCGGCGCGGATGAACAGGTCGGCAAGGACGTCGCGATGCACGTCGCGGCCATGAAGCCGGTCTCACTGTCGACCGACGAAGTGCCGGCCGAGCTGATCGAGAAGGAACGCCGCGTGGCCGAGCAGAAGGCCGCTGAGTCGGTCAAGTCGGCCGAGATCGTCGCCAGAATGGTCGACGGTAGCGTCCAGAAGTACCTGACGGAAGTCTCGCTGCTGAACCAGCAGTTCGTGAAAAACGACAAGCAGACGATCGAACAGATGCTCCAGGCAGCCAATGCTGCAGTGCAAAAGTTCGCACTGTTCGTGGTCGGCGAAGGCATTGAGAAGCGTCAGGACGACTTCGCGGCCGAAGTGGCGGCGCAAGTCGCTGCAGCCAAGCAGTAGTAAGCCGTATCGGAGCATCGTTGGACCCGCGGCAAGCGTCCGCTCCGCCGCGCTTCGGCAGCGTCGCAGGTTGTGCCCCGTTTTGCGGGGTGCAATTTGGCGGCCTTGCCCGAATCAGTATTTCGCCCCTACAGTTCGTGCTTGTAATCCTCTCGTCGCTTGGAAGCCCCTATGCCCAATGCCTATAAACGCGTCCTACTCAAACTTTCCGGCGAAGCGTTAATGGGCGCCGATGCCTTCGGCATCAATCGCGCGACGATCGAGCGGATGGTGGCGGACGTCGCAGAGGTGGTGCGCCTTGGCACGCAGCTGGCCGTCGTGATAGGCGGCGGCAACATCTTCCGCGGTGTGGCGGGCGGTGCGGCCGGCATGGACCGCGCCACGGCCGACTACATGGGGATGCTGGCGACGATGATGAACGCACTGGCACTGCAGGACGCGATGCGTCACGCCGGTATCGAGGCACGCGTGCAGTCGGCGCTGCGCATGGACCAAGTGGTCGAGCCGTACATTCGGCCCCGTGCGATCCGCCAGCTCGAGGAAGGCCGCGTGGTCATCTTCGCGGCTGGTACCGGCAACCCGTTCTTCACGACAGACACGGCCGCCGCGCTGCGCGGCTCGGAAGTTGGCGCGGAAGTGGTGCTGAAAGCCACCAAGGTGGACGGCGTCTATACCACCGACCCAAAGAAGGATCCGTCGGCCACGCGCTATACCTCGATCAGCTTCGACGAGGCGATCAGCGGCAATCTGCAGGTGATGGATGCCACTGCCTTCGCGCTGTGCCGCGACCAGAAGCTGCCGATCCGGGTGTTCTCGATCAACAAGCCCGGTGCGCTCAAGCGTATCGTGCAGGGCGAGGACGAGGGTACGCTCGTCCACGTGTAAACTCACGCCGATACAGGCCTGGCATGACGCCGCCGGCGGGGATGCTGGCCTGTGTCGTTTTGAAGGTTCGGAGGTTGAAATGAGTCACGCTGAAGTGAAGAAGGGCGTCGAGCAGAAGATGCAACGTTCAATTGAAGCGTTCAAGAACGATCTGGCAAAGATCCGTACCGGCCGCGCGCACACGGGCCTGCTCGATCACGTACAGGTTGACTACTACGGCTCGATAGTGCCGATCTCGCAGGTCGCCAACCTGATGCTGGTCGACGCGCGCACGATCAGTGTGCAGCCCTGGGAAAGGTCGATGGTGGCGAAGGTCGAGAAGGCCATTCGCGAATCGGACCTGGGTCTGAACCCGTCGACCTCGGGCGACATCATCCGCGTGCCGATGCCGGCGCTGACGGAAGAGCGCCGCCGTGAGCTGGCCAAGGTGGTCAAGAGCGAAGCCGAGACGGCCAAGGTGGCCGTGCGCAATCTGCGTCGCGACGCCAATGAGCAACTCAAAAAGCTTGTCAAGGACAAGGAAATCTCGGAAGACGACGAGCGCCGCGCCAGCGACGAAGTCCAGAGGCTGACGGACAAGCACGTCGCCGAGATCGACAAGCTCGTGCAGACCAAAGAAGCCGAGATCATGACGGTCTGATGTGCCATACGCGCGTCGCACTTTTTCCCTCGGTTACTGTCTCAGCGGCCATGGTTTATACCAGCTCTACCGTTCGCGTGCCCGACGTCGCCGCCGTGCCACGTCATATAGCTATCATCATGGACGGCAACGGCCGTTGGGCCACCGAGCGCCGCCTGCCACGCGTCGCGGGGCATACTCGCGGCGTCGACGCGGTGCGTTCGGTCGTGGAAGAGTGCGCGCGCGCCGGCGTCGAATACCTGACGCTGTTCGCCTTCAGTTCAGAGAACTGGCGGAGGCCAAACGACGAGGTGTCGTTTCTGATGCGCCTGTTCATCACCGCGCTCGAGCGCGAGGTCGGCAAGCTGCATGCGAACGGCATCCGCCTGCGCGTGGTCGGCGATCTGGACCGCTTCGAGCCGCGCATCCGCGAGTTGATCCGCCGCGCGGAAACCAAGACCGCGCGCAATACGCGCCTGACGCTGACCATCGCCGCGAACTACGGTGGCCGCTGGGACATCCTGCAGGCCACCAAGAAGCTGATCGCCGAGGCCGTGTGTAAGGAGGGCCGCGAGGTCGAGGTCGACGAGGACGCCTTCGCGCAGCACCTGGCGATGGCCTACGCCCCCGAGCCGGACCTGTTCATCCGTACCGGCGGTGACCAGCGCGTCAGCAACTTTCTGCTCTGGCAGCTCGCCTACACCGAATTCTATTTCACTGGGAAGTTCTGGCCCGATTTCGACGCTACCGCGCTCGCTGATGCGCTGGCGTCGTACACCGATCGCGAACGCCGGTTCGGTCGGACGAGCGCACAGCTCGAACCCCAGTCCCAGGACGTCGACTCCCTTTCATGCTGAAGACCCGTGTCATCACGGCGGTCGTGCTGCTGGCCATCCTGTTGCCGGTGACGCTGTTCGCGTCGCTCGCGGCATTTGGCGCGCTGATCGCCCTCGTGCTGGTATTCGCCGCCTGGGAATGGGCGTGCCTGCTCAAGCTCGGCGCGGCCGGCTCGGTGGTCTATGCACTGGTGGCCGCACTCGCGCTCGGCACCAGCCTGCGCCTGGGTATCGGTTACGGCCCCTCGCGGCCGCTGGTCGAGGCGGCCGGCGTATTCTGGCTGCTGGCCGGCCCGTTCGCGCTGTGGCGCAAGCCTACGCTGGCTGCCGGTACCTGGAAACCCTTCCTGCTGGCGGCGGGCTTGCTGGTGTTCGCGGCCTGCTGGCATGCCGTGGTGGGGGGGGGGGGGGGGGGGGGGGGGGGGGGGGGGGGGGGGGGGGGGGGGGGGGGGGGGGGGGGGGGGGGGGGGG
>JAYFSB010000156.1:0-5213 GCA_040946865.1 Burkholderia sp. | reverse complement strand
GTCGAGGATTCGGGCCCGCGTCGAACACGTATTCGCCGTGATCAAGCGGCTGTGGGGCTTCACGAAGGTGTGCTATCGCGGGCTCGCGAAGAATTCGAACCGCACCTTCGTCACCAGGGCGCTGGCCAACGTTTATCTGTGCCGCGCACGTCTGTGCCGCGCACGATTGATGGCACAGGTGCGTCCTGTAATGAGCGAGAACCAGGCCTGGGGCCCGCCGACCATCTGAATGGCACCCAGGACGACCGACAACAAATCAGGACAACTTCGTTCATGATCGATTCGCTACGCAGGCTTGACGACATCGCGAATGCAGACACTTGATCAGCATTGCCATAAACACATTTTTTCAAATGTAAATATACTTTACAGTTGCTTACGTGCAAATCGGGCAATTTACCATCCACTCGAAATTCAACAGAGGCTTTCTTTATCGCGACAAGCTTCGTTTCAGGCTCAGGTGATCCGCGCTTCCGTCGACGGATCGAACATCACCGCCTTCGAGACGTCGAACAGCAGCTTGAGCTGCTGCTTCGGCTGCGGATTCGCGGCCGGGTGCACGCGGCTCACGATGCGCTTGCCGTTGACCTGGGCGAACACGTGCGTATCCGGGCCGGTCGGCTCGGTCACGTCCACCACCACATCGATCGGCTGCAGCGAGGACGCCTGGTCGTCATGGACATTGCGCGCGTCAGTGATGCGTTCCGGGCGCAGGCCCAGGATCACCTCACGGCCCACGTGGCTGTTCATCTTCGAGCGTTCGAACGGCAGGTTCAGCACGCCGCGCGAGGTGCCGGTATCGATCTCCAGGCCCACACCGCTGCCCTGCTCTACGACCTTGCCGTTGATGAAGTTCATCGGCGGCGCGCCTATGAAGCCGGCCACGAACAGATTCGAGGGCGAATCGTAGATGTCCTGCGGCGCACCGAACTGCTGGACCACGCCGTCCTTCATCACTGCGATGCGATCGCCCAGCGTCATCGCCTCGATCTGGTCATGCGTCACGTAGACGATAGTGGTGCCCAGACGCTGGTGTAGCAACTTGATCTCGGCACGCATCTCGATGCGCAGCTTGGCATCGAGGTTGGAGAGCGGCTCGTCGAACAGGAACAGCGAGGGATCACGCGCGAGCGACCTGCCCATCGCTACGCGCTGACGCTGTCCGCCCGACAGCTGGCTCGGCTTGCGGTCGAGCAGGTGCTCGATCTGCAGCATCGAGGCGACGCGGTCGACGATCTGCTTCTGCTCGCTCTTGGGCACCTTGCGGATGTTCAAGCCGAACGAGATGTTCTCCTTGACCGTCATCGACGGGTAGAGCGCGTAGGACTGGAACACCATCGCGATGTCGCGATCTTTCGGCGAGAGATCGTTGACGACCTTGCCGCCGATGCGGATCTCGCCATTGGTGACGGTCTCGAGGCCGGCGATCATGTTGAGCAGCGTCGACTTCCCGCAGCCCGAACCGCCGACCAGGATCAGAAACTGGCCGTCCTCGATGTCGAGGTCGACGCCCTTCAGAACCGGCACTCCGTTCGGATAGGTCTTGTACACGTCACGGATGGAAAGGCTTGCCATGCTGTGAATCCTCTGTCTCAGGTGCGACGTTTCGCGCCGCCGTTCGTTCAGGAATACTGGCGCGGATTAGCCCTTCACCGCGCCAGCCGTCAGGCCGCGCACGAAGTAGCGGCCGGCGACCACGTAGACCAGCAGTGTGGGCAGCGCGGCGATGATCGCGCTTGCCATGTCGACGTTGTATTCCTTCACGCCCGTGGACGTGTTCACGAGATTGTTCAGCGCCACCGTGATCGGCATCGAATCGACGCCCGCAAACACGATGCCGAACAGGAAGTCGTTCCAGATCTGGGTGAACTGCCAAATCAGGCAGACCATGAAGATCGGCAGCGAGACCGGCATCAGGATGCGCGTGAAGATCGTGAAGAAGCCGGCACCGTCGATCCGCGCAGCCTTCACTAGTTCCGCAGGCACGCTCACGTAAAAGTTTCGGAAGAACATAGTGGTGAAGGCGATGCCGTAGACCACGTGTACCAACACCAGGCCGGCGGTGGTGTTGGCCAGGCCGAAGTAGCCCTCGACGCGCGCCATCGGCAGCAGGATCACCTGGAACGGGATGAAGCAGCCGACCAGCAGCAGCGTGAACAGCGCGTCGGCACCGCGAAAGCGCCAGTGCGTGAGCGCGTAGCCGTTGAACGCGCCAATCAGCGAGGAGATCAGCACGGCCGGGATCACCATCTTCAGCGAGTTGAAGAAGAACGGCTTCATGCCGTCGCAGCGCACGCCGGTACAGGCCGAGCCCCAGGCCTTAAGCCAGGGGTCGACGGTCCAGTAGGTGGGCGGCGTCAGCAGGTTGCCGGTGCGCAACTGGTCTAGATCTTTGAAGGAGGTCGACAGCATCACGTACAGCGGGAACAGGAAGTTAATCGCGAACAGGATCAGCACCGCGTAAATGATGGCGCGGCTAATCGTCATCTTAGGCTGCATTGCGGGTGCTCCTCGATTCCATATACATCAGCGGCACCAGCACCGCGACCACGGTCGCGAGCATCATCATCGATGAGGCCGCACCGACGCCAAGCTGTCCGCGATTGAACGAATAGGTGTACATGAACATGGCCGGCAGCGAGGACGAGGTGCCGGGACCGCCGGCGGTCAGCGCGATTACCAGGTCGAAGGTCTTGATCGTGATGTGGCAGAGGATCAGCAGCACAGAGAAGAACACCGGGCGCATGCTCGGGATCAGGATCTTGCGGTAGATGGTCGGCAGGGTCGCGCCGTCCACCTGGGCGGCCTTGAAGATCTCGCCATCCATGCCGCGAAGGCCGGCCAGGAACAGCGCCATCACGAAGCCGGTCGATTGCCAGACTGCCGCGATCACCACGCAGAAGATCGCTTTGTCCGGATCGTCCAGCCAGTTGAACGAGAAGCTGGTCCAGCCCCAGTCGTGCAGCACCTTCTCCAGGCCTAGGCCCGGGTTCAGGATCCACTGCCAGGCCGTGCCAGTGACGATGAAGGACAGCGCCATCGGGTACAGGAGCACCGCGCGCAGCGCGCCTTCGTTGCGGATCTGCTGGTCCAGCAGGATCGCCAGGAACAGGCCGAGCACTACGCACAGCACGATGAAGGGAATCCCGAACCAGCCAAGGTTAGCGGCCGAGGTCCACCACACGTCGTTCTGGAACAGGTCCGTGTAGCGGCCGAAACCGTCGAACGTGTAGTTGGGTAGCAGTCGCGATTTGGTCAGCGACAGATAGCCGGTAATGACGATGAAACTATAGATGAACACCACGGCGATCGCGAAGCTGGGCGCGAGCACCAGCTTCGGTATCCAGCGATCGGCCAATGCCGAGAACGGCGACATGCGGCGGGCGACATCAGCGCAGCCGAGTTCGTTTCCGCTAAGGGAGGCAGTCACTTGATTCGACTCCTGGAACGAAGGTGCCGCCGCCTGGGAGCGAGGCGCGCGGCATCGGGTACGGCACGCGGGCCTCATGCGGCGGCCCGTTTGCGACGGTCAGGGCGAGGCCTGCCTCGCCCGTCCTGCCTTTACTTCACCTTCGCGGCCTTCACGAGCGCGGCGACGGCTTCCTTCGGATCCTGCTGCGAGTTCATGAACTTGGTCACGACGTCGCTGATCGCCCCGGCCGTGGCATCGCCCTGCGCCAGGCCGTGGGCCAGCGAGGGCACGTAGCCGCCAGCCTTCAGCGCAGTCTGCTCATCCGCGTAGGACTTCTGCGCGCAGTCGTCGTATTTATCCATCTTCACGCCCAGGCGCACCGGGATCGAGCCCTTCAGCAGGCTGAACTGCTCCTGGAAGTCCGGCGTCATGATGGTCTTGGCCAGCGCGAGCTGACCCGGCGTGGCACTCTCCGAGCCCTTCTGCTGGAAGAACACGAAGGAGTCGACGTTGAACGTGTAGGCGTTTGAGGTGCCCGGCACCGGCGCGCAGATGTAGTCCTTGCCCGACTTCTTGTCGGCGTTCTCGAACTCGCCTTTGGCCCAGTCGCCCATGAACTGCATGCCAGCCTTGCCGTTGATCACCATCGCCGTGGCCAGGTTCCAGTCGCGGCCGTTACGACCGGCATCGAAGTAGCCCTGGATCTTGCGTATCGTGTTGAACACGTCAAGCATCTTCGGCGAGCCCAACGTGGCCGGGTCGAGGTTGACGATTGCCTTTTTGTAGAAGTCGGCACCTTCGGACAGCACCACGTCTTCCCACAGCGTCAAGTCCTGCCACGGCTGGCCGCCTATCGCGATCGGCTGGATGCCGGCGGCCTTGAGCTTGTCGGCCAGGGCGAAGAATGCCAACCAGGTGGTCGGCACCTTGGAGTCGACCTTGTCGAGCACGGCCTTGTTCAGGTACAGCCAGTTGACGCGGTGCACCGAGAACGGCACCGCCACGTAGTGGCCCTTGTACTTGATGATCTTGTCAATTTCCGGCGGCAGGTTCTTGCCCCAGTCGCCGGCGGCCGAGTCGATGTTGACGAGTACGCCCTGATCCGCCCAATCCTGGATCAGTGGGCCCTTGATCTGCGCGACCGACGGGGCGTCGCCGCTGAGCACCTTGGTCTTCAGCGCGGTCATAGCCGCGGTGCCTGCACCGCCCGCCACCGCGAAGTCCTTCCACACGTAACCTTGCTTCTGTAGGTCGTCCTTCAGCACACCGACCGCCTTGGATTCACCGCCCGAGGTCCACCAGTGCAGCACCGTGACGTTCTCGGCCACCTGCGCCGTGGCGGTGCCGATTATCAGGCCTGCGGCGCACAGCGCGCCCATCATCGCGCGAACTTTCATTACCCATCTCCTCCAGTTTGGATTAACCGACTTGTGAGGTTCTCGTGCGTGCGAGAGCCGGCGTGCTCAGGAACTTGTAAAACGAAACAACCTGGATATCGGGCCGCGAACGACCGGAAACGGTCGAGCCGTGGCCGGCCGCGGTCTATCAGGGACTGAGTGGATCGAAATTCAAAGAGTGTCTCCTCTGATGGATCCGGTCCCGCCGCCGCGCGGTGCCGAACCTCGGTGCCGTCGCGGACCGGCATCGTGATGCGTTTCGCCAATGTCCTTTAAGGCAATGCTGAACAAGTGTCTGCATTCGTGATGTCGTCAAGCTTGCGAAGGGAATCGATCATGAACGAAGTTGTCCTGGTTTGTTGTCGGTCGTCCTGGGTGCCATTCAGATGATCGGCGGGCCCCAG
>JAYFSB010000155.1:0-5229 GCA_040946865.1 Burkholderia sp. | reverse complement strand
ACAACTTCGTTCATGATCGATTCGCTTCACAGGCTTGGCGACATCACGAATGCAGACACTTGATCAGCATTGCCTTATCTCTGTTCGTTGGCTCCGCCACCGGAGGCGAGCGGGCTGCTGCAATGTACAGTCTGATCGGGACGTGCAAGCTCAACAGCATCAATCCGAGCGCCTATCTGGAATACGTCCTGACCCACATCGCTGATTACATCATCACCCGCATCGATGAGCTGCTGCCCTGAAATGTCGCGGACAAGCTGAAGTCGGCCGGCATTCTTCCGTCCACTACCTGATTGCCGACTAGATCCAGATAAATCGTGTCAACGATCGCTGATCGTGGGCGCGATCTCACGTGATCCACACAAATTCCACGTGCTCATCATCTTGCCTCACGCGCGTGCGAATGGGGGACAGGCCTTGCCGAGTCGTTTACTCATGGACATCTCAGCCGCAAGATCATCGCCTGGGAAGTGCACGGCACCGACGATGCCGATCATGCCGTCCGGGTCGTTCAGCGGGCGGGCGTTGGCCTAAGGGATTGCCGCTGACGAGCAGCGCCCTGTTCTTCACGGCGACAACGGCTCTACGCTGAAGGCCACGACGGTGCTGGCGATGTTGCACTGGCTCGGCGTCAAGCTCTCGTATTCGCGTCCGCGCGCCAGCGACAACAACGCGTTCGTCGAATCCCTGTTCCGCACGGCCAAGTACCGTCCCGAGTTCCCGGCGTACCGCTTTGCAGACCTGGATGCCTACCGGTTCCGTCGCGCTCAATCCTGAGCGCGATGCCATCCGTCAACGAGGTCGGAATCAGGGGTCATAAACAGGCTCACGTTGCATGATAGAGGCGACAACTACCTTGACGCACAACTGACTTCGCAGCCAGTCCCTGGAATCCGAAACGCATATCGGTGACACCCGCCACAAGCCAGATACGTGTGCCGGTAGGCAAAGAGATCCTGATCGCAGGATTTGCAATACGGTTCGCAGCATATCGGTGTCGACAATGCCGTCGACCTTGACCACCGGCCGTCCGATCTGGACTTCAATCGTGCCAACGGGTACGGCCGGTTTTGCGATCTCCGGTTTTTGATTGGTGGCGCTGCGATGACCTCCGGCCTCATATCGCTCACGACCGTCACTGGCAGCAGCGTTGCATCTGACGCCCTTTTTGCTCGGTACGATACCGGTGCCGCCAGGTGAACGCCAGCTTCGTATTCAGACCATGCTCGCGGGCCAGTTTGACGACTGAAACACCTGGCTCGCACGCGGCGATTGCTATGCGACGCCGGAACTCAGGACTATGGTTCGGGCGTCCTTTGCGACTACCTGGCTTCTCTGTGTCTAACAAAGTGGTATCGATCACTTCGAAAATGATGGACACCACTTTGGCGTCGATCTTTGCTGGCGTCTACGACGGCCATGCCGAGTCGCTTACGCTGATCCAGCTGAGCCTTAAGCAGAGGGACCGGGCTTGTCCGTTGCTCGCTGGCGGCTGTCGTGCGCTGCTCGCCCAGCAGCGTGCCAGTTGCCTGGCAAGATCGGCGCAACAATCCACCCGACCGGACCCGCAGGGGCCGCTGTGGGCGACGGTCGAGCGGTTGTTGCGTGAGCGGCGGCACTCTCTCGAACAGATCGCCGGTCTGCGACAGGCCCGCAAGAGCCGGCAAGCCCCGGGCGTAGGGTGAAGACCGCCGAGACAGCATCCTGAACAGAATCAGCATCCACGATCGTCTGGCTGAGATCGACGAGCGGATCGTACCGGGCACTGGGAAGTACGACCTGATCAAGGTCGCGCATAATGCGCCTTCGGTCGCGACGCTAGTCGAGCGCACCTCGCTGTTCGTCACCCTGGGCAAGATGGAGAATGCCTCTGCCGACGAAGCCGTCACTTCGTTCGACATGATCCTGAACCGCGTCGACGCCCAGCGCTATCTTTCTATGACCTATGATCAGGGACGGGAGATGGTCAGGCATGAGCAGCCCTGCGAGACCACCGGCATCACAATCTACTTCGCTGAGCCGTATAGCCCTTGGCAGCGGGGCGCAACGAGAATACCAACAAGGCTGCTGCGCCAGTACATGCCCAAGGGCAAGGGTACGGATCTGGCCGTGTTCTCCCAGGCCGAGCTCGACGACATCGTCTGGCAGATGAACGCCCGCCCGCGCAAGAGCTTGGGCTGGACGCACCCGGCCAACTGTTCATGCCCGAATCGTTCGATGTTCGTCAGCATCATCATGAAATCGTTGCCTTGACAGATACCATTCGGGCGCAACAGGCTTCTGTTGCACTTTCAAGCTTGAAACCGCCCTGACGGAAACGCCGCGCCGGAATACAAAAAGCACCCGAGCGGGTGCTTTTTCCTTACAGCATTTACGTCTGCTCTTGCTGGGTAGCTGCTGTGCGATCCTTCGACACCAGCTTTTCCTTGATTCGAGCCGACTTGCCCGAACGCTGACGCAGGTAGTACAGCTTGGCACGACGGACATCGCCGCGACGCTTGACGACGATGCTCGCGAGCAGCGGCGAATACGTCTGGAACGTACGCTCGACGCCTTTGCCCGACGAAATCTTGCGGACGATGAAAGCAGAGTTGAGGCCACGGTTGCGCTTTGCGATCACGACACCTTCGTAAGCCTGAACGCGCTTACGGTTACCTTCCACCACGTTCACGTTCACGATCACCGTATCGCCGGGAGCGAACTCGGGGATCGTCTTGCCTGCGAGCGCGCGCTCGATTTCTTCCTGCTCAAGTTTTGCGATTAGATTCATTACTGACTCCCAATGTCATCTTATCGGCATTTGCGCGCGTCCGCTCCCGGACTCGGCCCCGATAGAGGATGGATTCACAACTGGCACCGTGCACGACACCGCCTTGATTCTCGGAGCGCCGCCGGAACGCCTCAGTTCGAGGCTTTCCTTGCGGCCTTCGCGAGACTTACGAGCCAGGCCTCATCGGCCCGGCTCAACAACTGCCGGCTGCGCGCCCGTTCGATCAGGTCGGGGCGCTTGAGCCACGTATTGCGCAACGCTTCCTGGTGCCGCCACCTCTCGATTTCCGCATGATGGCCGCCGAGCAGCACATCGGGCACGTGCATACCGTCGTATTCCTCGGGGCGCGTGTAATGCGGGCAATCGAGCAGACCGTTGACGAAGCTGTCCTGTACGGCCGATTGCGCGTCATTCAGCACGCCGGGCAACAGCCGTACTACCGCATCCATCAAGGCCATCGCCGGCAACTCGCCGCCCGACAGCACGAAATCGCCGAGGCTGATTTCCTCGTCGACACAACGATCGAGCAGACGCTGGTCGATCGCCTCATAGCGGCCGCAGAGCAGCACCACACCGGGCTCGTCGACCATCCGTACCCCTCGTTCATGGGTAAACGGCGCGCCTTGCGGCGACATCATCACGACCTGCGTGGGGGCGATCCCCTGCTCGGCCTGCGCGGCCTGCGCCGCACCGATCGCCGCTTCCAGTGGCCTGGCCAGCATCACCATGCCGGGGCCACCGCCGTAGGGACGATCGTCGACCGTGCGATAGTTGTCGGTCGTGAAATCGCGCAGGTTCCACGTGCGCAAGCCAAAACGCCCCTGCTTGATGGCCCGGCTGGTGATACCCCAATCGGTCAGCGCATGAAACATCTCGGGAAAGAGCGTGACGACATCGAACTGCATCGCGCACTCCTTTGCATCGTTCATTTCAGTAATCGGCTTCCCAATCGACGACGATACGCTTCGCCGCCTGATCGACCGTCTTCACGTACACGCCGACGAACGGGATCAGCCGCCCGCTGCACACGGGCCTGCCATCCTTGCCGCTGGCCGGATGGTCGACCAGCATGATCGAGTGCACGCCGTTGTCGATAATGTCGCCGATGCGACCGAGCTCGACGCCCGCCTCGTTGACGACATCCAGGCCGATCAGGTCTACCCAGTAAAATTCGTCTGCGTCGAGCGCCGGGAAATCCTCGCGACGCACGTAGACGCGATAGCCACGCAAGGCCAGCGCATGATCGCGATCGACCAGGCCGGCCGGATGCGCGACGACGGTATTGCCGCGGAACTTGGATTGCGTGATGCCGCCCGCCAGGCGCTCGGCGCCTTTCTCGAACCACCAGGTGCGGGCCTTCAGCAGCGCATGACCGCCGCGGCCGGCACCGACATGCAGCGCGATCTTGACCCAGCCTTTCAGGCCGTAGGCATCGACAATCGCACCGAACTCGACCGCATCGTCGGGCCAGGAGTGCGCCGCCGCGATGCGTTCCGGCGTTGGGACCGACTTGCCACCTGCTGCCTCCGGTTTCGCGCCACCCTTGGCGGGTGCGCGCTTTGCCGGCTTGTTGCGGACGAATACGCCAAGCGTCGAGGCTTCGCGTGTGCCGCGATTTACATCACTGGATGAATCGTGACTGGACATTCAGACCACCTCGCGGCTGCGACCACCGGGAAACGGCACCATATGACTTAGGCAGCCGGTTGTGCCTTTGCCGCTTCCTTCACAAGGCGGACGACGGTCGGCGACAGTTGTGCGCCAACGCCCTGCCAGTATGTCAGGCGATCCTGGGCGATACGCAGCGATTCGCCCTTGGTGGCGACCGGGTTGTAGAAGCCGACGCGCTCAATGAAACGACCGTCACGACGGTTGCGCGAATCGGTAGCGACGATGTTGTAGAACGGGCGCTTCTTCGAGCCGCCACGAGCCAGACGGATGATAACCATATGAAGTCCTTCGGAAAACAGGATTCAGGATTCGAAACTGCGAAACTGCTTAAGGAAGTAATTGTAGCTGAAAACCGACGGCATAATAAGCACTTACCGCACAAAAAAGCGCGACATCCCGAAAATCCGGCCCGCTGCCTATTCTCGTCCGAGCGGCTCAAACGTAAGCGTCCGGTGAAACTACACTTATAGACTCGAAGAAAACGAGGTACAGGTAGCGTTTTCAGCTTGCTGGAGACGCGATGGAATGGATCGTGCCGTGGGCGGCATTGTATGCGCTGATCGAGCCGTACTACCCGAAACGTGGCAACGGACGCCCGCCGATTGGCCTGAAGCGCATGCGCGCGGATTCATTTCATTCAGCACGGGTTCAATCTGGCCGACCTTGCCTGCGAGGAAGCGCTGTATGACAGCACGCGCCTGCATCACTTCATGGGCATCGACTTGGGCCGTGAAGCGGTGCCGGATGCGACAACGATACTCAAATTCCGACGTCTGCTTGAGAAGCAC
>JAYFSB010000154.1:0-5249 GCA_040946865.1 Burkholderia sp. | reverse complement strand
CCCGCCGATCATCTGAATGGCACCCAGGACGACCGACAACAAACCAGGACAACTTCGTTCATGATCGATTCGCTTCGAAGGCTTGACGACATCACGAATGCAGACACTTGATCAGCATTGCCTTAAATGTAAGCCTATCCTAGACGCCGAGACGGCCGCGCGCGACCACCACACCATGACCACCGACATTGACCGACTCGATCCTGTGGGCTGAGCCGTCTACCAATGCATACATATGCGAAGGTCGATTGATCTCGACGCCCTGAAGAATATGCAATGGCTGGCCCCATGAAATCAGTCCGTGACGCGCGAGATGAATGGCGATCGGGCCGGCGGCGGAGCCAGTCGCTGCATCCTCTGTGACGCCGTAGGCGGGTGAAAACATGCGACAGCGCCAGTAACCACCGGCTGGCGCGATGCACATGGCCGACATGTCCTCGAATTCAGCCAATGCACGATGGTTCGGGCGCACGCCGGAAAGCGCAGATTCATCTGGGCATGTAACGAACACATGGCGAGGGCCATTGCGATAGGCTTCGATTGGTAGCACAGACGCGTCCAGCCCCAGCGCATTGAGCAGCCGGTCTGCGTGCTCGTAGCACGTCCAAGTCGGAATTGGCTGTTGCATGCTGACGTGAGCCACGCCAGGCGCATCGGATTCTACGTCGAAGGGCACGAGTCCCATCCCTGTTTCGAACACGAAGTGATCCTGCGCCTTGACGTGTCTGAGTGCTACGGCTGTGCCGAGCAGAGGATGGCCCGCGAACGGCAATTCGTGCACCGGTGTGAAGATACGCACG
This sequence comes from Burkholderia sp., assembly GCA_040946865.1. Classification (GTDB taxonomy): domain Bacteria; phylum Pseudomonadota; class Gammaproteobacteria; order Burkholderiales; family Burkholderiaceae; genus Burkholderia. The sequence goes on along the minus strand of JAYFSB010000154.1, from coordinate 4,449 downwards.
TGTACGTCACCACCTTGCTGCGGCGGCATCACGAATACGACTTCCGACAAATTCATTTCGCGGGCGATACACTGCATACGCGGCACCGGCAACGGGTCGGCGACAAAGAAGACTGCGACGGGGTTGCCTTCGAGCGGTGTGCGCGTGAATGCGTCGACGACGATGTAGTCGATCGGGGGCGACGCATGGACCTGTGCGGCAGCGTACTGTGTTACGGGATTGAATGTGCGCATAAGCGCCTGAATCTCTCCGCTTGCGACACTCGCCTCGACCGAGAAATGCAGCCGTTCGGCAATCGGCAGGCCAATCAGCGTCTGGGCATCGTTCGGCGGCAGCACGTGTGCTGGCAGACGACCGTTGTCCCAGAGCATGATGGCACCCCAGCGATTTTTAGACTCGTCTGCTATCCAATGCTTCGCGTGCAGGCCGGGAACGTTCGACCATCTGGCAAGGGTACTCTCGTCCAGCCTGGCTTTCAGCGATTCAATGGTCTGTGTGGACCCGCTCAGATCCCACCAAGCAATATCGACGATCATGAAAAGCGGTCCTGTAGGGTGTTTGAGACGCAAAGAGGATCATGCCACGGCAACGTTACCGTTCGTTTTTCGCTACGCAGGGCGTGCGTGATGGCTTCACCGAGAATGCGCGGGCCATCGACGGTCAGAACCGATTCGGCGTGGAACTGCATCGAACTGAACGACGGGCCGCGCAATGCGTGGATTTCGCCGGTGTACGAATCAAGGCTGACCGAAACCGTGCCGACACCTTCGATTTCCAGTTCGTTCTGAGCCGTTCGCGCGACAAACGTGTTGTATAAACCGACGCGTTCACGCTGACCAAACAGGTCGATTTCGACCTGGACGCCCTGATTAGGTGCACCGCATCGCACAAGCGGAATACCGAGCATGGCATTCAGAATCTGATGGCTCAGGCACACGGCCACAAGTGGCTTGCCCGCTTCGAGCAAACGGCGCATCCACGCATACAAGCGACCAATGCGCGGATCGTCGATTTCGGTCGGATCCCCAGGGCCGGGGCCCATGACGACGACGTCATAACGGGCAAGATCGACTTCGTCGAATACGTCACGAAGTTCCACAACAAGGCCGAGCGAATTGAGCTGCTGGGCGAGCATCGCGGTGAAGTGATCCTCGGCGTCAACGATGAGTACGCGCCGACCGTCCAGATCGGACATCTTGCTGTGCCGCACGCCGTGCGGTCGAAACCAAAAGTTGGCGATTCCTTCGTTGCGTTTCCGGAGCGCGGCTTGTACTGCAGGATGCTGGCCGAGCGACAGGCCGGTTTTCGGTGATTCGAACGCGTTGGATAGCGCGGCAACCTTGGCATGCGTTTCCATGACTTCCGATGCCGCGTTGGAATGTCGAACCAGCGTTGCGCCAACGCCAATGCTAACATGGCCATGGCGGTCTATTTCGGCTGTACGGATCAGAATCGCGGAGTCGAGCGTACGCTGACCTTGCGTATCGCGGCCGATGAGGGCCGCAATGCCGCTGTAGTAACCACGACCGACGGGCTCATGCCGCGCAATCACTCGCGTCGCGCTTTTGATCGGACTGCCGGTGACCGTCGGCGCAAACATGGTTTCTAGCAACAGGTCGCGGACATCGGACTCGGTGTGCCCAACGATGAAGTATTCGGTGTGCGCGAGCCATGTCATCTCGCGTAAATGAGGGCCGGTGGCCTGACCTCCTGTCGGGCAGATGCGTGACATCATCTTCAGCTCTTCGTCGAGCACCATGTACAACTCGTCGGATTCTTTTCGATCGCTGAGAAAAGCATTGATCCCGTCGATCGTCGGTCCGGTTTTTGGGTACCGGTATGTTCCGCTGATCGGATTCATCGTCGCGTTTCCTTGATGCAGCGTGAGATGGCGCTCGGGTGTGGCACCGACAAACGTTTGATCCCCGCTGTGAACGAGAAAGATCCAGTACGCGCCTGCTTCCTTGTTTAGCAGCCTCCTGAAAACGGCGAGCGCCTGAGCAACTGAGTAATCGTGGAGTTCGCCCTTGAGAGTGCGCTTAATGACGAAGTTCGAGCCATTGCCAGTACCGATCTCGTTGGCGATGACGCGTCCGACGATCTTTGTGTACGCATCGTCGTTGATATCAAAGTGACGATTTCCGAGTGCGGTGCCGACATCGGGAATGGCAACCAGTGCACGCGATACGGGCACTGTTTCGTGCTCATCGCAGGCGATAGCGATGAGCGGTGCACCGTCATCGTGCGTCTCGAAGCCGCGTTCATGCAACTGTCGATAGGGTACGAGTACCAGCAGTTCTTGGTGATCTGCACCGGCATCGGCCGATGCCGCAAGCGGCAGCTCAGCCAGCGAAGACGGGTAGGAGACTGCGCCCGCAATGACGTCGACGCTCGTATGCGTCCCTTCGCTGCCTGTGGAGCGCGCGATCAATGCGAAGCAAGGCACCCGACTGCCAAGGATTCGATCTAAAAGGTCGTGGCTCGGGATGGCGCTCATGCAAGTGCATCCTCTGCCATCACCACTTTTCCACAACGCTTAGCGACATATTCGAGGGCCTGGTGATGGCGATCTTCCGAAAAATCCGCCACGCCATCAGCGACGAGAAACGGTTGAATGTCGTTCGTGAATGCGTCGACGGCCGACATCATCACGCCGATGTGTGCGTAGACGCCGCAGAGCATCAACTGATCGCGACCGTTTTCCTGCATCCGCTGTTTCAATTCAGTGCGGAAAAATGCGCTGTAGCGCCACTTCGTGAACATCCAGTCGTGCGCAGACGGCTGGATCGACGAAGCAACATCCCGGTCGGACGGCTTCGTTTCCATGCCTGGCCCCCAGAAATCGTGCAACAGACCGCGTTCTTTCTCCGTCATGCGTCCAGGATGGGCGGTGTACGCAACCTGAATACCAGCTTGCAGACATCGGGTTCGCAGCGACGCGATATTGCTCGTCAACGTTTCACGCAACGTCAGTGGCAACGGCGAAAGGAAATAGTTCTGCATGTCATGAATGAGCAACAGTGCACGCGACGAATCGACGTGCCATGACACGGTGTTCCCAGGCAGGCTGCCAGAATCGGGCAGCGCGTACTGTTGAATTAAAGGAATGCCAGCCATTGGCCGCCTCCACTGGGCATTGGTTTAACTTGGCAGACCGTCCCGGCAAACCACAGGAACATTGATACCCAGCGAACGGAATTGTTCGCAAGGGTTCATGAATTCGCGCTGCTCCTTGATCAGGCCGTTTTCGAAGCGAAATGAGTGGAGAAAATGATTGCGGTAATGGCCTTGCGGATAACCGGGGAAGCAGATTGCGCCTTCACCGCTGCACTCAATCCAGAACCAGTTTGGATCCTGCGTTTCGAAGATCTGGATGTCTGTCCATACCCAGTCGGGGAAGCATTTCAGCGACCAGACCGCATGTTCGGCGAGACGCTCTCGCCCGCGAATGGCGATCGGCTGCCCAGTATCTGTGGTCCAGAGGCCACCGACGCCATCGTCTGCAAACAGCAAATGACGCTTGAGTCGCGCTTCGCCAAGCGTATGCATGTACTGCTCGACGATCTTGCGGTTGTGGCACCGGCTCGTTTGGTGATCCTCCGACTGGATCACGGGGATTTCGACGTCTGACATGGAAGATCCTGAAGTCAAGAATGGTTGCCACGCAGGGCGACCATTCGTGTATGTCTTACACAAGATAGCTGATTTCACGCGGATCAAGGCCGACGAGTGCGCGGCCGTAGACGAGTTGGGGAATGCCCATCCCAAAGCCGGCGTGACGGCTCGCGACGTTGAGATCGCGCCAGATCAGTTGAAGCAGATTCGATTCCATGAAGGCCGCGCTGCCGTAGGCTGTCATAAGGCAATCAATTGCCTCGCGGCACATCTGCGTGACACGTGTCGATTCCATACGAAAGCGCGAACGCGTGATTTCATCGGGTAGTGTGCCGGCTAGCGCATGGTGCTCGACGGTTTCGACGATTCGACGGGCGTGCAACCTGGCACCGTCGATCGTCAGAGACGCCTCGGCGAGAGCGGTCTGGAAAGCCGGCGAAACTGCCTGGCTCTTGAAGGTGGAGGATGCAACGCGACGCTCATGAGCTTGAGCGCGTACGAGTTGCAGTGCGGCTTCGATCGCGCCGAGCTGCGGTCCGATCAGACCTAGCGAGAGTAAGCCAGAAAAAGCACCGCTGTAAAGACGATGCGACTCCGACAGCAGACGCGACTTGCCCGTGACGATTGGTGCATAAGGCGTGACACGGTGGCGTGGAATAAACAGCCGGTTCGCCACGACGGTATTGCTGCCAGTGCCGCGCATGCCCGTGATGTGCCACGTGTCACGGATTTCAAGTTCAATGGTTGGCATGAGGACGAAGTTGATTGCTTCATCGCCAGGATCAACGCCTTTCGTAATCAGCGCACCGATCCACTCGGTGTGAAGGCTACCCG
>JAYFSB010000153.1:0-5274 GCA_040946865.1 Burkholderia sp. | reverse complement strand
TTGCCTTGCTCGGGTCATATCCACCGATCTATAACGGCTGAACCACGGGGACGGTGAACTTGATCAGCATTGCCTTACCGCAGTCGCCCGCACCGTCGGCGAGTCCTGGCATCGGGTGCGCGCCATTTGCAAACGCTATGTCGAACTCGCGCTCGTCCAGATCAACCTGTCCGACATGACGAGCATTGCCGTCGACGAAACATCCTACCAGCGCGGACACCACTACCTGATGCTCGTGGCGGATGCGCTCGAACGCAAAGTCGCGTTCGTGACCGATGGCAAAGATGCTGTGACGATCGAAGCGTTCGTCGCGAGCATGGGGGATAGCCCGAGCAGATCACGTCGGTCAGCATTGACATGTCGCCCGCGTTCATCAAAGGCGTCGAGACGAGCCTACCGAATGCTCGCATCACCTTCGACAAGTTCCAGGTCGTCGCTCATGCGTCGAAAGCCGTGGATCCAATGCGGCGAATCGAGCAGCGTACAGATCCGAAACTCAAGGGATTGCGATGGCCGCTGCTGAAGGATCGCGACCGGCTGACAGCCGCGCAACGCGCCGATCTCGATGCCCTGATCGTGAACGTCACGACCAAGCGGACCGCCTGCGCGTGGCGTATCGCGGGCAACTTCGGGAGATTCTCGATCGCAAGCAGATCAACGTCGTCAGCGAAATGCTCGAGCAGTGGTGCACGAACGTCATGCGCTCGCAGGTCGATCCGATGAAGGACGTCGCCCGCATGATCCGCAGTCATGTCGACGGCACCGTCGCCTGGACCCAGACGCGTCAGACCAACGGCTTCCTAGAAACTATCAACGGACTCTCCCAGGCCGCCAAGCGAAAGGCGCGCGGGATACACCAACCTCACGACCATGCGCACCGTGCTGTTTCTGATCGCTGGCAAGCCCGACTTCTCGAAGATCAACCCACATGTCACGTAACCGACTCAAATTTCAAGAGAGTCACAATACCTCTCGGTAGGTGTTGCACTTCAGATTTCAGGCCACCGCACCTCATCGACCTGTTCAAGGCGCTGCCGCTCGCGCAAACGGTCGACGACTACGAAGCGCTGCTGCTTAGAAGCTTGGCAAGCCCGCTCGCAAACCGAAGACCTGATCGTTAGTCGATCGGCCGTCGCGGCGCAAGGGGTGGGTTCACGGATCGCTTACAGTCAACACGGCGAACCGCCCGCACGAGCTGAAATTCGCATTCAACAACCGCAACTTGCTGATCGGCTGGCGCACGCTGTTCTTCAAATAGGGAGAGTTCAAGTCGGTGGAATGAAATCGCGGCACCTACCTGGTCGAGGGTCCGGGCCACTACAGCATGTGCCATACCTCGATCAACCTGATGGGCGCGCGGCGTAGCTCCTCGGTCTTCGCCGGTGGCCTGATCGCGCTGCAGAATTGGTACGCGCCCTCGCTGACCAACGACACCGAGTTCGGCCTCGACGAACTGGCACGTGCAGGAGCTGACCGACCTGCTGCAGGCCAGCGTGTCGATGCACGGCACGGTGTTCGGGCCGATGGCCGACGTAGTCCACAACAGCCTACAGTAATATGTCGAACGACGCCGCGCGCGGGATGTCAGGTCCATCTGAAATCGATTCCGCAGAAGGGCAACGCGCCGATCAACCTGCAATACCAGCCCTCGCAGAAGTTCGGCGAACTTGCCATGGCACCTCCGGCCAGGGCAAGTTCGCTGGTCTATCCGTCACTCGCCGGAAACTATTCGATTATGATGGGGTCTGCAGTGAACCCGATCCGGATGGTGCTCAACGGCGGTTACCCGCCCAGCACGTTCCGGAATCTGCGTCCGTACAGGATGCCGCCGTTCGCACAAGCCCTGTTGCATCAATAGATTGTAGCTGCTGTGTCGTATATCCGATCGGCCTGGAGCAACAACGGTTCGCCGATCTCGCCGCAGCAGGTGAGCGATCTGCGTTCCGTTCCGCGCCGCTCGACTGACGAACGGTTCACATCACACGGGGCGTGGCTGCGGGCAACCGCGGCCACGCTCTATTTTTTTGTATGAAAAATGCCGGTGCCTAACCGGTCGCGCACCGGCATTTTTCTGAACACCAAGAGAGTTTATGTCTTTTGCTTCCCTCGGCCTCGCCGAACCCCTCGTGCGAGCCGTCAGCGAACTCGGCTATGATGAACCGACCCCAATCCAGACCCAGGCGATCCCTGCCGTGCTCGGTGGCGGCGACCTACTCGCCGGTGCCCAGACCGGCACCGGCAAGACCGCCGGCTTCACGCTGCCGATCCTGCAGCGCCTCAATGCAAGCCCCGCCCAGCAGGCCGGCGGCAAGCGCGCCGTGCGCGCGCTGATCCTCACGCCAACGCGCGAACTGGCCGCTCAGGTCGAGGAGAGCGTGCGCGCCTACGGCAAGTACCTGAAGCTGCGCTCGACCGTGATGTTCGGCGGCGTCAGCATCAATCCGCAGGTCGACGCGCTCAAGCGCGGCGTGGACATCGTGGTGGCCACCCCGGGCCGTTTGCTCAACCACATGCAGCAGAAGACCATCGATGTCTCGCAGCTCGACATCCTGGTGCTCGACGAAGCCGACCGCATGCTCGACATGGGCTTCATCCACGACATCAAGCGGGTGCTCGCGCGCCTGCCCAAGAAGCGCCAGAACCTACTGTTCTCGGCCACCTTCTCCGACGAGATCAAGGCGCTGGCCGACAGCCTGCTCGATTCGCCTGCTCTGATCGAGGTGGCGCGCCGCAACACCACGGCCGAGACCATCGCGCAGAGGATCTACCCGGTCGACCGCGACCGCAAGCGCGAGCTACTCACCCACCTGATCCGCGAGCACAATTGGTTCCAGGTGCTGGTGTTCACGCGCACCAAGCACGGTGCCAACCACCTGACCGAGCAGCTCGGCAAGCACGGCATCAGCGCGCTGGCGATCCACGGCAACAAGAGCCAGTCGGCGCGCACGCGCGCGCTGACCGAGTTCAAGGCCAACACGCTGCAGGTGCTGGTGGCCACCGATATCGCGGCGCGCGGCATCGACATCGACCAGCTGCCGCACGTGGTCAACTACGAGCTGCCGAACGTACCGGAAGACTACGTGCACCGCATCGGCCGTACCGGTCGCGCCGGTGCCAACGGCGAGGCGGTCTCGCTGGTCTGCGTCGACGAGAAGCAGCTGCTGCGCGACATCGAGAAACTGATCAAGCGCGAGATCCCGCAGGAAGTGATCGCTGGCTTCGAGCCCGATCCAAACGCTAAACTGGAACCGATCCAACACCGCGGCGGCGACCGCCAGCCGCAGGCCCAGAAGGGGTGTGGGCAAGCCGCTGCACGTCGCGACGGAACCCAGTCAGGCGGCACGAAGCCAGCCGCGAAAGTGGTACCCAAGCCTGCCGCGAAGCCGGTCAAGGCCGGCAGTGGCCAGGGCGGCAACGCCAATGCGAGGCATGCGAACCGCAGCCGCTCTTCGCGCAGCGGCCAGCACGGCCACTGAACGAACAACGGGGAGTTATTGTCGAAAGTGGTGTACGGGGGGCAGATGGAATGTTGAGAGGGCGGTGACAGTCTAGTTGAGAATGTTGCGTGTCAGAAGCACAACCAGCGAACCGAGCGGGAGCCGGAACCGGTCACTATAAAAAGGCTCTCTTGAAATTTGAGTGGGTTAGGCGACACGTGGGTTGATCTTCGAGAAGTCGAACTTGTCGGCGATCAGGAACAGCACGATGCGTATGGTCGTGGGGTTGGTGTATCCGCGCACCTTTCGCTTGGCGGCCTGGAAGAGTCCGTTGATGGCTTCCAGGAAGCCGTTGGTCTGCCGCGTCTGGGTTTAGGCGACGCGATGCGCGTCGACATGACTGCGGATCATGCGGGCGACGTCCTTCATCGGATCGACCTTCGAGTGCATGACGTTCGTGCACCACTGCTCAAGTATTTCGCTGACGACGTTGATCTGCTTGCGATCGAGAATCTCCCGAAGTTGCTCGCGATAGCGCCATGCGAGGGCGGCTCGCTTGGTCGTAACGTTCACGATCAGGGCATCGAGATCGGCGCGTTGCGCGGCGGTCAGCCGGTAGCGACCCTTCAGCAGCGGCCATCCAATCTATTGAGTTCCGGATCGGTTCGCTGCTCGATTCGCCGCATTGGGTCCACGGCTTTCGCCGCATGAGCGATGACGTGGAACTTGTCGAAGGGTGATGCGAGCCTTCGGCAGGTTCGTCTCGACGCCTTTGATGAACACGGGCGACCTGTCAATGCTGACCGACGTGATCTGCTCGGGCCCCCATGCTCACGCAGGCTCGCGACGAACGCTTCGATCGTCGCAGCATCTTTGCCTTCGGTCACGAACACGACTTTGCGTTCGCGCGCATCAGCCACGAGCGCAAGTTCGACATAGCGTTTGCAAATGGCGTGCACCCGATGCCAGGACTCGCCGACGGTACGGGCGACTGCGGTGAACGACATCGGCTGGGCGAGCATGAAGCCCTTGAGCTTGCCGGCTCACTCGGGTTCGACGAGCGCCGCGCGGCCGTCAGGCAACTTGATGCGAGGCGTGCGCACTTCGAGAAAGCAGTCGTGCCGGAAGAAGTTCAAGTGCCGGCAGCTGCCGGTAACGCTTGACAACGGTGTCGTGCATGGGATGGCCGCCGGCGATCTCTGGATGCGGAAAGCGACTGCCGGTAACGACATCGATGTTGACCGTCAACCGCCTCGCAGCCGCGTCGAAATCGATGCCGTTCACGAACCACGGATCACTGATACCCAAAGCCGTCTCGAACAACTTACTATGCATGACTACCGTCGCTCACGTGCAAATCGGGCAATGTAGCACCCACTCAAATTTTAAGAGAGTCGGAAGTGTTCCCGCAGACGAAGTATCAGCGCGGCGCTGCCGACGTCCCCGCAGGGGCGCGCGAAAAAGGTGCTGCGGCGGCCACGTGCGCTGGTTGCATTCAATGACTTCGTTGATAACGACTCAACAAAGTACCCAAAGGTGACCGAAAAACTGATCGAAAATCATGACGAGCTGTTGGCGTTCTACGACTTCCCGGCCGAGCACTGTCAGCATCTGCGCACGACCAATCCGATCGAGTCAACATTCGCGACGGTGTAGCATCGGACCAAACGCACGCGCAACTGCGTGGCGCAACTGCGTGTCGCGTGCGACGTTTCTCGGCCTGGCGTTCAAGCTGATCAAGTCCACCGTCCCCGTGGTCTAGCCGTTATAGATCGGTGGATATGACCCGAGCAAGGCAAACGAAAATGAAACAGCCAACGCTGGCGGTGGCGGCTGA
>JAYFSB010000152.1:0-5305 GCA_040946865.1 Burkholderia sp. | reverse complement strand
GGCGCCCCGCGCCGCCCCCCCCCCCCCCCCCCCCCCCCCCGACGACGGCGTGCGCGTGGCGCGCGCAAATGCCTGCTTGGGCTGCCACGCGGTCGACCGCAAGCTGGTCGGCCCCTCGTTCAAGGACGTAGCCACGCGCTACAAGAACGACCCGAGCGCGGCCGCCAAGCTCGAGAAGAAGGTTCGCGACGGCAGCTCCGGCGTGTGGGGTGTGATCCCAATGCCAGCCCATCCCGGCATGAGCGACGCCGACGTGAAGGCCGTCGTCAAATGGATGCTGGCCTGCTCTCCGTCCTGATCGGCGTCGGTGGGATCGGCGGCTTGCCAGGCTGAAATCGCCAATCCGAGCTCGCAAAAAACTTTTCCCTCTGTTGAATTTCGAGTGGGTGGTAAATTGCTCGATTTGTACGTGAGCGACGTTAGTCATGCATAGCAAGTTTTTCGAGACGGCTTTGGGTATCAGCGATCCGTGGTTCGTGAACGGCATCGATTTCGACGCGGCTGTGAAGCGGTTGTTGACGGTCAACATCGATTTCGTTGCCGGCAGTCGCTTCCCGCATCCAGAGATGCGCCGGCGGCCATCCCATGCACGACACCGTTGTCAAGCGTACCGGCACTTGAACTTCTTCCAGCACGGCTGCTTTCTCGAAGAGCGCACGTCTCGCATCAAGCTGCCTGACGGCCGCGTGGCGCTCGTCGAGCCCGAGTGGGTCGGCAAAAGCCTCAAGGGCTTCGCGCTGCTGTTCGAGGCAATGGTGCTGATGCTCGCCAGCAGGCATCGTTCACCGCAGTCGCCCGTACCGTCGGCGAGTCCTGGCATCGGGTGAACGCCATGTGCAGCTATGTGCGAACTCGCACTCGCCGAGATCGACCTGTCCGACATGACGAGCATTGCAGTCAACGAAACGTCCTACCAGCGCGGACACAACCACCTGATGCTTGTGGCTGATGCGCTCGAACACAAAGTCGTGTTCGTGACCGAAGGCAAGGATGCTGCGACGATCGAAGCGTTCGTCGCGAGGCTGCGCGAGCATGGTGGAGAGCTCGAGCAGATCACGTCGGTCAGCATTGACATGTCGCCAGCGTTCATCAAAGGCGTCGAGACGAACCTGCCGAATGCTCGCATCACCTTCGACAAGTTCCACGTCATCGCTCATGCGGCGAATCGAGCAGGAACCGATCCGGAACTCAATGGATTGGATGGTTCGCTGCTGAAGAATCGCGACCGGCTGACCGCCGTGCAACGCGCCGATCTCGATGCCCTGATCGTGAACGTCACGACCAAGCGGACCGCCCACGCGTGGCGCTATCGCAAGCAACTTCGGGAGATTCTCGATCGCAAGCAGATCAACGTCGTCAGCGACATGCTCGAGCAGTGGGTGCACAAACGTCATGCGTTCGAAGGTCGAGCCGATGAAGGACGTCGCCCGCATGATCCGCAGTCATTTCGACGGCATCGTCGCCTCGACCCAGACGCGTCAGACCAACGGCTTGCTGGAAGCCATCAACGAACTCTTCCAGGCCGCCAAGCGAGAGGCGCGCGGGGGAATATACACCACAACCTCACGACCATGCGCACCGTGCTGTTTCTGATCGCCGGCAAGCTCGACTTCTCGAAGATCAACCCACATGTCGCGTAAAACCAACATGTCGCGTAACCCACTCAAATTTCAAGAGAACCAAGAAAGTGGACCTACGCAACCGAATCCAAACGGTGGTTTATCGGGCGCAAACGCGCCGTCATCTTGCGTTTGCTGCGCGGCGAATCCGTTGATGCCGTTTCTCGCGAGGTCGGCGTAACAATCGCCGAGCTCGAGCAGTGGCGTGAACTTGCCCTTGCCGGTATTGAAGCCGGGCTGAAGTCACGCCAGACCGATTCGCTGGAAGTCAAGCTCAAGGACGCCGTGCATCGCGTGGAGGAACTGACCATGGAGGTCGAAATTCTGCGCATGGCGCGCGAACGGCAGGAACGCTGCCCTTTGATCGTACGGAGGTCGTCGACATGAGCCACGCGATCTCCACGATAGGCAAACCCTTCGGATTGCAGCGGGTGTGCCAGGTGCTCGATTTCCCGCGCGCGACGATCTATGCCGAGCGTGCCAGGGCGCTGAGCAACGTCGCCCAGTTTGCTCCAATGCGACGCGGTTCGAAGCCCAAGGTGTCGGACCACGAGCTGCTCGAGGCGGATCCGTGCCGATCTGGCTCGTACGCCGTTCGTCGGTGAAGGGGCACGTAAAGTATGGGCGCGCCTGCGCATCCAGGACAACATCCGCGTGTCCCGAGCCCGTGTCTCGTCGCTGATGTGCGAACACGGCTTGCTTTCGCCCCACCGGCGACTGCAGAAACCGCCCGACGCTCATGATGGTCGAATTACGATTGATCGACCTAACGAGATGTGGGGCACCGGTGGCACCAAGGTTCAAACCGTCGATGAGGGCCTGGTCTGGATCTTCGCTGCGGTCGATTATTGCGACGCAGCGTGCGTGGGCATCCACGTCACCAAGGTGGGTGACCGCTTTTTGCCGCACTGGAGCCAATCAGCCAGGAGGTGCACGAGCCGTTCGGATCGGTCGAAGCTGACGCGCTGGCCTGCGAATGGATCACGGCTCGCAGTAAGCAGCGTTACCTCTGACGCTCTTTGCTCGGCACGATACCGGTGCCGCCAGGTGAACGCCAGATTCGCATTCAGACTATGCTCACGGGCCAGTTTGGCGACTGAAACACCTGGCTCGCACGCGGCGATTGCTATACGACGCCGGAACTCAGGACTATGGTTCGGGCGTCCTTTGCGACTATCCGGCTTCTCTATGTCTAACAAAGTGGTGTCCATCACTTCGAAAATGATGGATACTACTTTGGCGTCGATCTTTGCTGTCGTCTACGACGGCTATGCCGAGTCGCTTACCATCACAAAAATGCGAGGACTATAGCGAGACGAACGCAAGCGCGCCATTGGCCGAACGGCCGAATGGCGTGCTTCGACACCGCCGGCGACAATCGTCACGACGGAATCGAGTTCAGAAGGTCGGGAATGAAACGGGGAATCAGCGTTTGCGGACCGGCTTCGCGGGTACGGTGCGGCGGAATTCCTCGATCACATCGGCGAATTCGGAGACGTCATCGAAGCGCCGGTAAACCGAGGCAAAACGCACATAGGCAATGGTGTCGAGTTCGCGCAGCTCGTTCATCACTAGCTCGCCGAGCTTTTCGCTACGCACCTCGCGCTCGCCGGTGGCGAGCAGTTGGTACTCGATGCAAGCGACCGCCGCGTCGATCGCATCGGCTGCAACGGGCCGCTTGCGCAGCGCCAGTTGCATGCTCGCGACGATCTTGCGACGATCGAATTCGGTGCGGCTGCCGTCCTTCTTGACGACCGCCGGCAAGGCCAGTTCGACCCGCTCGTACGTCGTGAAACGCTTGTCGCAGGCCGAGCAGCGGCGACGCCGCCGAATTGCGGCACCGTCCTCGGACACGCGGGAATCCACTACCTGCGTGTCGTCATGCCGGCAAAACTGGCAGCGCATGGCCGATCGATCAGCGATAGACCGGGAAGCGCTTGGTCAGCTCGGCGACCTGGCCGCGCACGCGCTCGATGGTGGCCGCATCTTCCGGCGCATCCAGCACGTCGGCGATCAGGTTGCCGACGATCTCGGCTTCCTTCGCGCCGAAGCCGCGCGTGGTCATCGCCGGCGAGCCCAGACGAATGCCCGAGGTCACGAATGGCTTTTCCGGATCGTTCGGGATCGCGTTCTTGTTCACCGTGATGTGTGCCTCGCCCAGCGCCGCCTCCGCCGCTTTGCCCGTGATCTTTTTGGCCTGTAGGTCCACCAGCATCATATGGCTTTCCGTGCGACCCGACACGATTCGCAGGCCGCACTTAACCAGCGTCTCGGCTAGCACACGCGCGTTCTCCACCACCTGCTGCTGGTACGTCTTGAACTCTGGCGAGGCCGCTTCCTTGAACGCCACCGCTTTGGCCGCGATCACGTGTATCAGCGGGCCGCCCTGAATTCCCGGGAAGATCGCCGCGTTGATCGGCTTCTCGTACTCGGCCTTCATCAGGATCACACCGCCGCGCGGGCCGCGCAGGCTCTTGTGCGTGGTAGTCGTCACGAAGTCCACGTGCGGCACTGGGTTCGGGTACACGCCCGCCGTGATCAGCCCCGCGTAGTGCGCCATGTCCACCATCAGGTAGGTGCCCACCGCCTTGGCGATCTTCGCCAGGCGCTCGAAGTCGATCTTCAGCGCAAACGCCGAGGCACCCGCCACGATCATCTTCGGTTTGTGTTTCTGCGCCAGCTTCTCGGCCGCTTCGTAGTCGATGTCCTCGCCTTCGTTCAGGCCGTAGCTGACGACGTTAAACCACTTGCCCGACATGTTCACCGGCGAGCCGTGTGTGAGGTGGCCGCCATGCGCCAGGTTCATGCCCATGATGGTGTCGCCCGGCTTGAGCATCGCAAAGAACACGCCCTGGTTCGCCTGCGAACCCGAATTCGGCTGCACGTTCGCCGCTTCCGCGCCGAACAGCGCCTTGACGCGATCGATCGCCAGCTGCTCGACCACGTCGACGTATTCGCAGCCGCCGTAGTAGCGCTTGCCGGGGTAGCCCTCGGCATACTTGTTGGTCAGTTGCGAGCCCTGGGCGGCCATCACGGCCGGGCTCGTATAGTTCTCGGAGGCGATCAGCTCGATGTGATCTTCCTGGCGCCGGTTTTCCTGCTGAATCGCCTGCCAGAGGTCAGGATCGATGTTCGCGATGGTACTTTGGGCTCTGTCAAACATACGGTTTCCGTCAAGTGTGTACAGGTTGACCGGGGCAGGCCGAGTACATTGTGCACTGCTGGCAGCCGGCCAGCCCGGCGCGACGGAAGGATCCGGTCGCAAGGCGGACAGCCACCGGCAATGTGCGCAACGGCGCACAACAGCTGCCCAGGCGAACGGCAAAAACGACGCCCTACGCTTCACGGTGGTTAAACCCGAGGGTTCTATCGCCAGTCCCGCAGGGGCTGATGAACGTTACAGTCTATTGGATGGACGATGAATAGGCAACCGCCCGCCCTTGCTGGGCAATAAGGATGCGATTGAAATTGTCGCGAACGCCAGGCCGGACCCGGGCGCAGCCTAAGCAGTGTTCACATTTACGACTGGCCCAAACGCGCAGGCAAACGATACAAACACGAGATAGTTCTCGGCAAGCTTGTCATATCGGGTGGAGACGCGGCGAACATGCATTAAGGCAATGCTGATCAAGTGTCTGCATTCGCGATGTCGTCAAGCCTGCGTAGCGAATCGATCATGAACGAAG
>JAYFSB010000151.1:0-5324 GCA_040946865.1 Burkholderia sp. | reverse complement strand
GCCGACCATCTGAATGGCACCCAGGACGACCGACAACAAACCAGGACAACTTCGTTCATGATCGATTCGCTACGCAGACTTGGCGACATCGCGAATGCAGACACTTGATCAGCATTGCCTTAAATATAAACAGACTCTAGCGACTCGCCGTGCCAGCATGGCGCATTCAGCGCCGGATGGCCGCCGCGCAGCTCGCTCGAGCTCTGCCAGCGTGCCTTGTGGCTGAGCCAGCTGTCGGCGAAGTTGCCACGTATCAGCTCGATGATCGCCAGGTTGAAGCGGAACGGAGCGTCGTCGGGCGACAACTCCAGCGCGCGCAGTGCTCGGCTGCCGCGACCGAGCGGCTCCAGATCGTAGCGGGCCCGGTAGGCGACCACCAGGTTGATCCAGGCCTGCTCGTCCCGCGGATTGACGGCGACGGCCTGTTCCAGCAGCGCCAGCTCCTCGGCCGGATCGCCGCCCAAGATCCGCACCGCGATCGCCAGGTTGTTGCGCAATAAGGGCCTGTCTGGCACGAATTCCAGCTTACGTCGGTAAGACGCGACCATCTAAGCATGCCGGCCACCCATCTGCAGCGCGTAGCCGCAGTTGAAGGCGAGCGCCGCCACTTCGGGCTCGACGCGCCACAGGCAGCTCGTGAACTCGGCCGCGTTGCCGTAGCGCTGGTGTTCGAGCAGGCTCACGATGAGCCGCGCGAGCGCCTCGTAGTCGAGCGAATGCAGCCGCGAGGGCGCGTCGAGCCATTACGCATGCCTCGGCGAGACCGTCCTCGGCAGCGGTCCGTGGGTCCGGCTGGTGGATACGGCATCTTACCGTGCGCCCCGGAATTCGCACGCCGCCCGGATAATCTTGCGCGGGCGCAATACGCGCCGTCATACCGGCCGGCGGCCTTGTTCGCAGCCACGCCATCGGCGCGCCCGCCGCCGTGCGCTGGCATTCCGGTCGCAGTGTCGCGCCGATCCGGTAAAATTACATGTTTTACGCCCAGCCAAAAGCCGCGCGCCAGCCGAGCCCGCTCGCGCCGGTGCCCTGTTCGCAGCACGCAGCACCCATGAAGGCCCCTCATGCTCACGTTTCAGCAAATCATCCTGACGCTCCAGTCCTACTGGGACAAGCAGGGTTGTGCCCTGCTCCAGCCGATCGACATAGAAGTCGGCGCAGGCACCTCGCACGTCCACACCTTCCTACGCGCGATCGGCCCCGAGCCTTGGCGCGCGGCCTACGTGCAGCCCTCGCGCCGCCCGAAGGACGGCCGCTACGGCGAGAACCCGAACCGCCTGCAGCACTACTACCAGTACCAGGTGGTGATGAAGCCGGCACCGGAGAACATCCTTGACCTGTACCTCGGCTCGCTGGAAGCGCTCGGCTTCGACCTCCAGCAGAACGACGTGCGCTTCGTCGAGGACGACTGGGAAAACCCGACGCTGGGTGCCTGGGGCTTGGGCTGGGAAGTCTGGCTCAACGGTATGGAAGTCACCCAGTTCACCTACTTCCAGCAGGCCGGCGGCCTCGACTGCAAGCCGGTGCTTGGCGAGATCACCTACGGGCTGGAACGTCTCGCGATGTACCTGCAGAAGGTCGAGAACGTCTATAACCTGGTCTGGACCGAATGGGAGGAGCTGGGTCCGAACGGCCCGGAGATCCACCGCCTCACCTACGGCGACGTCTACCACCAGAACGAGGTCGAGCAGTCGACCTACAACTTTGAGCACGCCAACGTCGAGCTGCTGTTCGGCTTCTTCAACAGCTACGAATCGGAAGCAAAGCGGATGATCGCGGCAAAGCTCGCCCTGCCCGCCTACGAACTGGTGCTGAAGGCTGGCCACACTTTCAACCTGCTCAATGCGCGCGGCGCGATCTCGGTCACCGAGCGCGCGGCCTACATCAGCCGGATTCGCGCGCTGTCGCGCCTGGTCGCGCAGTCCTACTACGAATCGCGCGAAGCGCTCGGCTTCCCGATGATCGGCAGCGCGGCGTGCCGGGCCTCACCACCGACGTGCAAGACACGGCCCAGCTCGGCTGGGTGTCGCCCCTCAAGACCGAACGCAAGATCGATCAGGACTGACGAGATCCCCCTATCATGACGCACACCCATACCGCTCCCCTGCTGGTCGAACTGCTGACCGAGGAACTGCCGCCCAAGGCCCTCGTGCGTCTCGGCAACGCCTTCGCCGAAGGTCTGGCCCAGCGCCTCGCCGCGCGCGACCTGATCGACGGCGAAGCAGTGTTCAGACGCTTTGCCACGCCGCGCCGTCTGGCGGTGCTGATCCTCAACGTGCGCGCCGTCGCGCCGAACCACCAGGTCCGCGAGAAGGTGCTGCCGGTGTCAGTCGCGCTCGACGCGAACGGCAACCTGACGCCGCCGCTGACCAAGAAGCTGGCCGCGCTTGGCCGCCCCGAGTTTGGCATCGCTGATCTCGAGCGCGCCCAGGACGGCAAGGCCGAGGCCTTCTTCCTGAACTACTCGGTGCCTGGCACCACGCTCGCCGACGGCCTACAGGCTGCGCTCCAGGAAACGCTCGACAAGCTGCCGATTCCCAAGATGATGACCTACCAGCGCCCCGACGGCAGCGACGTGCAGTTCGTGCGCCCGGTGCACCGCCTGACGGTGCTGCACGACACCGAGGTAGTGCCGGTCTTCGCCTTCGGCATCGACGCCGGCAACACCACGCTCGGCCATCGCTTCCTGTCGAGCGGCGCGGTCGCGATCGGCTCGGCCGCCGGCTATGCCGAGACACTGCGCGAGCGCGGCCACGTGATCGCGCACTTTGTCGACCGCAAGGAACAGATCCGCACCGCGCTGACCGAGCAGGCTGGCGGCGACACGGTGGTGATGCCCGAAACCCTGCTCGACGAGGTCGCCTCGCTAGTCGAATGGCCGGTGGTCTATGCCTGCCACTTCGGGGACGAGTTCCTGCAGGTGCCGCAGGAATGCCTGATTCTGACTATGCAGACCAACCAGAAGTACTTCGCGCTGACCGACGCGGCCGGCAAGCTGCGCTCGCGCTTCCTGATCGTCTCGAATATCGAGACGGCCACGCCGGTGGAAATCGTCGAGGGCAACGAGCGCGTGGTGCGCCCGCGCCTGGCCGACGCCAAGTTCTTCTTTGAGACCGACAAGAAGACACGCCTGGCCGACCGCGTGCCGCGCCTGGCCAACGTGGTCTATCACAACAAGCTGGGCTCGCAGCTCGCTCGCGTCGAGCGCATCGAGGCGATCGCGGCCGGCATCGCGTCGGCGATCGGCACCGACGCGGCGCTGGCGCAACGCGCCGCACGCCTGGCCAAGGCTGACCTGCTGACCAACATGGTCGGCGAGTTCCCCGAGCTGCAGGGCACCATGGGCACCTACTACGCGCGCCACGACGGCGAGCCGGAGGAGGTCGCGATCGCCTGCACCGCACACTACCAGCCGCGCTTCTCGGGCGACACGCTGCCCGCGGCCGCCGTCAGCACTGCGGTGGCGCTGGCTGACAAGCTCGAGACCCTCGTCGGCATCTGGGGCATCGGTCTCGCACCGACCGGCGAGAAGGACCCGTTCGCGCTGCGCCGCCATGCGCTGAGCGTGCTGCGCCTGCTACTCGAGAAGCAGCTGCCGCTCGATATCGTCGAGCTGCTGCGCGCCGCTCAGGCGAGCTTTGTCGGCATCGCCGAGGTGGCCAACTCCACCGACGCGATCTTCGCCTTCTTCCTCGACCGTCTGCGCGGCCTGCTGCGCGAGCGCGGCTACAGCGCCGGCGAGATCGACGCGGTGCTGAGCCTCGAGCCGACCCGCATCGATGAGCTGATCGCGCGTCTGGACGCGGTGCGCGAGTTCACGCGCCTGGCCGAGGCCGAGGCACTGGCGGCCGCCAACAAGCGAATCTCGAATATCCTGAAGAAGTCAGAAGGCGCCGCGCCCGGCGCGATCCAGCCGGCGCTCCTAGCCGAGGCGGCCGAGAAGGCGCTGGCCGAGCAGTTGGCCCATGTCGCGTCGCGCGTGCAGTCGCAGCTCGCCGCGCGCGACTACACCGGCGCGCTGTCGGCGCTGGCCGCGCTGCGCGCCCCGGTCGACACTTTCTTCAACGACGTGATGGTCAATGCCAAGGATCCGGCGCTGCGTGCCAACCGGCTCGCCTTGCTGTCGGCGCTGCACCAGCAGATGAACTGCGTCGCCGACATCTCGAAGTTCGCCGCCTGAGCGGCCCATCGTCACGCCACGCGCAGCCAGGAGATACGCCATGCCGACGGGCGCCAACCGCAAGCTCGTCGTCCTCGATCGGGACGGCGTCATCAACGTCGATTCGGACGCCTTCATCAAAACGCCCGACGAGTGGATCGCGCTGCCCAGCAGCCTCGAGGCGATCGCGCAGCTCAACCACGCCGGCTATCGTGTGGTGGTCGCGACCAACCAGTCGGGGATCGGACGCGGCCTGTTCGACATGGCCGCGCTCAACGCCATGCACCTGAAGATGCATAAGGCGGCCGCCGCGGTCGGCGCGCGCATCGACGCGGTGTTCTACTGCCCGCACACGGTAAACGACAACTGCGATTGCCGCAAGCCGAAGCCTGGCATGATGACGATGATCACGCAGCGCTTCGAGATCGAGCTGGACCAGACGCCGATCGTCGGCGACGCGCTGCGCGACCTGCAGGCCGGCGGCGCGGTCGGCTTCCGCCCGCATCTGGTGCTCACCGGCAAGGGCCGCAAGACGCTCGCGGCCGGCAAGCTGCCCGAGGGCACGCGCGTGCATGGCGACCTGCACACCTTCGCGCTCGATTTTCTGTCCCAGCTACAGGACTGACACCGTCCCGCCGCGCGTCTTCCATCAACGCCAGAGCCCCCACACCGATGCTTTTCCTCCGTTCGCTGCTGCTACTCGTCTATTTCGTGCTGTACACGGTGCCCTACGCGACCGCCTGCTTCATCGCGTTCCCGTTCCTGTGCCCGCACGCACGCTACTGGATGGCGGCCGGCTGGTGCCGCTCGACGCTCGCCATGGTGCGCTTGCTCAACGGCATCGACTACCGCATCGAGGGTATGGAGAACCTGCCCGACGGCCCCGCCCTGCTGCTCTCCAAGCACCAGTCGGCCTGGGAGACGCTGGCCTTCCCCGCCCTGATGCCGCGTCCGCTCTGCTACGTGTTCAAGCGCGAGCTGCTCTACGTGCCCTTCTTCGGCTGGGCGCTCGGCCTACTGCACATGATCAACATCAATCGCAAGGAAGGGAAGAACGCCTTCGACTCGGTGATCCGCCAAGGCAAAAATCGGCTCGCCGATGGTGCCTGGGTGATCATGTTCCCCGAGGGCACGCGCATCCCGACCGGGCACCAGGGCAAGTACA
>JAYFSB010000150.1:0-5328 GCA_040946865.1 Burkholderia sp. | reverse complement strand
CCCCCCCCCCCCCCCCCCCCCCCCCCCCCCCCCCCCCCCCCCCCCCCCCCCCCCCCCCCCCCCCCCCCCCCCCGCGCTGAGTTCGATCAGCCGCAAATTGCGCCGTAACGGCTGGTGTGCACCGGGACCGGGCCGTCCGTTGCGCGCTGATGGCTATCGTGTGCCGCTCGTCTAGCAGCGCGCCAGTTGCCTGGCAGGGGGCCCGGCACAACAAATCTCGCCCGACTGGACCCGCAGGGGCCGCTGTGGACAACGGTCGAGCGGTTGCTGCGTGTGAGCCCCGGGCACTTTCCCGAACAGATCGCAGGCATACTGCGAAACATGAACCCCGATGAACCGACCCTGCTGGCCAGTCACGCAACGATCTACACGGCGTTGTACGCCCTGCCGCGCGAACAGTTGCGAGCGGATCATAGTGCCCGGGCACTGGGAAGTGCGACCTGATCAAGGGCGCGCGTAATGCGTCTTTGGTCGCGACGCTGGTCGAGCGTACCTCGCTGTTCGTCACCCTGGGCAAGATGGAGAACGTCACTGCCGACGCCGCCATTACTTCGTGCGGCATGATCCTGAACCACATCGACGCCCAGCGCCGTCTTTCCATGACCTATGATCAGGGACGGGAGATGGCCAGGCATGAGCAGCTCTGCGAGACCACCGGCATCAAGGTCTACTTCGCTGATCCGCATAGCCCTTGGCAACGCGGGCGCAACGAGAACACCAACGGACTGCTGCGCCAGTACATGCCCAAGGGTACGGATCTGGCCGTGTTCTCCCAGGCCAAGCTCGACGACATCGCCTGGCCCTGGCAGATGAGCGCCCGCCCGCGCAAGAGCTTGGGCTGGAAGTGTCCGGCCAACTGTTTATGCCCGAATCGTTCAATGTTCGTCAGAATCATCATGAAATCGTTGCCTTGGGGGATGCCCTTCGGGTGCAACCGGCTTCTGTTGCACTTCAACCTTGAAACCGGCCCTGCTTCTACCCTTTCAAGCAGGACGACTACTGTCGATCGTCGTGCACTGGCTGCGCCATTTCGGTTGCGACGAGGCACAGATCGAAGCCGCGCGGCGACGCGCTGGTCTGAGCGCTTGAGCGCGGTTCGCGTTCTGGCCGTGTGGCCTGGCAGTTCGCGCGTGACCGCTCCCGGCCGTCAGGAGAGCGTATGACTGTGAGCGCCAAAACCGTGACTGGCGATGCCGCTCCGCGCAAGGTCACCGAGGTGGCGGTCGGCGTGCTGGCGCAGCCCGACGGCCGCTACCTGCTCGCGCAGCGCCCGACCGGCAAACCCTATGAAGGTTACTGGGAATTCCCCGGCGGCAAGCTGAAGCCGAGCGAGAGCGTGGATGCGGCGCTTTCGCGCGAATTACACGAGGAACTGGGGATCCGCATCACGGCCTGCCATCGCTGGCACACGCTGGAGCATGATTACCCGCACGCTTATGTGCGGCTGTTTTTCTGCAAGGTGACGGGCTGGGACGGCGAGCCACATAGTCGTGAAGGGCAGGCCTTCGCCTGGCAGCAATTGCCGGTGGAAGTCAATCCGCTGCTGCCGGCGGCCTTGCCGGTGCTCGAACTGCTGGCACGCGAAGCCAAGGCGGACTGATCGCCATCGGTTGCATCTTCTCCCGCCGGCCGCGCATTTGACGGCGAGAGTCACTATTTCAGAGATTACAGAGCGTCAACTGGAACGGCACGTCGATATCGACCGCGCGCGGCCGCACATCGCCGTCCTGGACAGTGAAGCGCACCCACAGCATGTACTTGTTGGCACTGGCTTCGGGAATCACATGGAGTTCCGGCGGCACTCGCACCTGCATCAGCTGGTAGGTGCGCCCCGACAGCATCTTCTGGTAGCTGCCCTGCATTGCCATCATCTTCGAGGCTTGGCCCGATTCGCGTGCCAATTGCAGCACGATCGTGGCCGCGTCGCGCAGCGGCAGCAGAGGCATCGCCCACTTGGTGATGTCCTGGCACCGTTGCCTGGCAGGCCATTGCTGCCAGGCGTAATACGAGGGCAGGTCGAACTTGCAGGTGCCGCCCGGGATCACGGCGCGGCTGCGGATGCTGCCGAGCCACTCGTTGTCGAGCAGATGCTGGCCGGTCTTGCCCTGCATCTGGCCGAGACTGGCCAGGGTCTGCTCGATTTCGCCGAGCACTGCCTCGAGCGCGTTCTGCTCGATGCCGAGATTGCCGCGGAACGGCGTGAGCGTCTGCCGCTGGCGCTCCAGTTCCTTCATCAGGTCCGACTTGAGGTCCGCCCGGCCCGCGACTTCCGCGATTTCGAACAGCGTCGTCAGCGCCACGTGGTGCTCCCTCGGATCTTCCTGCGACAGAAAGAACGTCAGGCGCTCGAACAGATCTTCGAGGCGCAGCAAGGTGCGGATGCGTTCGTTGAACGGATACTCGTAAAGGATCAAGCGCGCTCGCCTCGGGCGTTGGGACAAAGGACAGGAATTGCTGGACATTCTAATTCTAATGCCCACATTCAGGCGTCGCAATCGCGCCTTGCGCCGGAATTCGCGCGGGCGTGGCGCTTGCTCAATCCCGCGAGAGCCCGGCTCGGCGGGCCCGCGAACGTTCAGGACTTCAATGCGGCCAGCGCGAGGTAATGCGCGTGCAGGGCATCGATGCGGGTATCGAGCACCGCATCGGGAGCGACCTCGTTGACGATCACATCGTCGGCCGCAGCTAGGCGGGCCTCGCGCGTGGCCTGGCACGCCACGATCGCCTCGACCTGTTCGCGTGCGAAGCCGTTGCGCCGCATGACGCGCGCGATCTGCGTCTCCACCTCGCAATCGACCACCAGCACGCAATCGACGCGATTGCACCAACTGCCCGACTCGACCAGCAGCGGTATCACGAAGATCACATATGGGTCGCTCGCTTGTGCGGCCTGCTGCTCGATTTCGGTGCGAATCAGCGGATGCGTGATGGCTTCGAGCCGCTTGCGCGCGGCTTCGTCGCCGAACACCAGCGCGCGCATCCGGGCCCGATCGAGCGAGCCATCGGCGGCCACGAAGAACGGGCCGAACGCCGCGGCGATCGCCGGCATCGCGGTGCCGCCGGGCGCGGTGACCTGGTGCGCGATCGCATCGGTATCGACCAGGATCGCGCCGCGCGCGCCAAAGCGGTTCGCGACCGTGGTCTTGCCGCTACCGATACCGCCCGTCAATCCCACCGAGAACATGTGGTCAGCCTCCGATCGTCAGGTAGAACGGCGTGCTGTGCAGCAAGGTGAGGATGCCACCCAACGCGAGGAACGGCCCGAACGGCAGCGGTTCCTCATAGCGAATGCGGCCACGCCACATCGCGACTAGGCCGACCACCGCGCCGCTGAGGGCCGCGATCAGCAGCACCTGGGGCAGCGCGACCCAGCCGAGCCAGGCACCGAGCGCGGCGAGCAGCTTGAGGTCGCCGTAGCCGATGCCCTCGATGCCGCGCAGCAGCTTGAACAGCCAGAACACGCACCAAAGGAACAGGTAGCCGGCGATCGCGCCGATCACGGCCTCACGCAGGTCAACGAAATTGCCCCACAGATTGACGAGCAGCCCAGCCCACAGCAGGGGCAGGGTCATCGAGTCGGGCAGGTAGCCGGTCTTGATGTCGATCAGGCTCATAGCCAGCAGCATCGCGCAGAGGCCGAGAGCAGCCAGCGCGGCAGGGCCTGGGCCGAACACGGCCAGCGAGACGACCGCCAGCAGGCCGGAAACCAGCTCGACCAGCGGGTAGCACCGGCTGATTGGCGCGCGGCACTGGGCGCAGCGCCCGCGCAGCGCCAGGTAGCTTAGCACCGGCACGTTTTCCATGGCGCGCAGCACATGGCCGCATTGAGGGCAGGCGCTGCGCGGTGCCCACAGGTTGTAGCGCGGCGGCAGCCCATCGTCGGGTGCCGGGTCGTCGCCGGTGGCTTCGATGAGCTCGGCCTGCCAGGCGCGCTGCATCATGATCGGCACGCGATACGCGACCATGTTCAAGAAGCTACCGATCACCAGCCCGATCACGACCGCGAACACGTAGCGGACTGCGGTCGGCAGCGCAGCGAATGCAAGCGCCGGATCGGCAAGGGCGAGGGACGAAGTCATCGGGAAGGCTGGGAAAGGGATCAGTGAGAGTCGGAACCGGGAACGATGCTACACCCGGTTGCCGAGCTGGACGATCGGCAGGTACATCGCGACCACCAGGGCGGGCCCACCAGCGCGCCGAACACTATCACCACCAGCGGCTCGCAGAGGCTCGTCAGGGTGCCGATCCGTTCGGCGACCTTCCGCTAACAGAGCGAGGCGATGTCGACGAGCATCGTCGTCGAGCGTGCCCGATTCCTCGGCGACCGGGATCGGCTGGACCACCTTGGCCGGGGAAACAGCCGACCGCGCGTATCGCGGCTGGTGGCCCGAACCGCATAAGCGTGTCGGGGCGAGCAGGGCCGCGCCGAAACC
Source organism: Burkholderia sp. (assembly GCA_040946865.1). Classification (GTDB taxonomy): domain Bacteria; phylum Pseudomonadota; class Gammaproteobacteria; order Burkholderiales; family Burkholderiaceae; genus Burkholderia. The sequence goes on along the minus strand of JAYFSB010000150.1, from coordinate 895 downwards.
CTCGAACACCTGGGCGAAGGTCGACACAAACCCAGGCCAGCAGCGCGAAGCCCAGCACGGCGAGCGTATAGGCCAGCGCCCGCGTACCCGAGCACACTGCGCTGTGCTCGCGATCGTCGGCCAGGGACTCGAGCGGGCCAGAGGCCTGGCTGACCGCGATCAACTGCCGGAACATCGGATCGAACTGGCGCGGGTAATGCCGCATGGCTTTCGATAACTGGTACCCGGTGCCGATCGCGCGCGCCAGCCCGGCCGCCTGCGGCCAGGCAGTGGTCGGCTAGCTCGAGCATGGTGATGCCGGCGTGCCTGAGCTGGCGGCGATCCGCGGCGCTGTCAACGGCGATCAGGCTGCCGCACCTCTGCGTTCCGTGGTGCGTGGCCCCGGACCAGCGAAAGCGTCGTTCGCGCGAGGGCCGACGGCAAGGCGGGCGCAGAGCCGGCGCATCAACTCGCTGGGCGATGACGCCCCTGAGCGCGGCGGTGTCCCATTCGTAGGGGAATGGTTGCGACGGCAGGATTTCATAGGTTATGTTCTGTTTACATTTGAAAAATGTGTGTTTATATCCTGTCTTTTGCGCAACGAGACAGTATGGTACGAACGTTACTGAGCGACGAAATATGGAACAAAGTCAAGCTATCCTGCCAAGCAAGAAGGCGCCCGTGCGCCGAACGGCATCCAACCATCGCTAGTTCCTCGAAGCGGTGCTGTCGATTGCCCGAACTGGCAGTCCATGGCGCGATCTTCCCGCGAAATTCGGCCGATGGCATACGGTATATATCCATTTCTCGCGCTGGCGAAGTCAGGGCTGCACGGAGGTGTTTGCATGACCGGCAAGTTCAAGCCTTGCATGGATATACTGCCCCAGCCCAAAAGCGCCTGTGGCCAGAACTCAAA
>JAYFSB010000149.1:0-5337 GCA_040946865.1 Burkholderia sp. | reverse complement strand
GGATTGTGCATTTTGTAAAATCTTCGAACATTCACGCGCGCAACGTCAACTACCTGGGCCAGTACATCAAACGACCGTCGCAGTCGCGACTTATGCACTACGACGGCAAGACGGTGGCGTTCGACTACTATCTGAATCATCGGGATGGACAGCACCGGGTAGCGGAGTTTGAGACCCAGACGTTCGTCGGTCGTTTTGTGGAGCACACCCCGGACAAGCACTTTCGGATGATCAACTTCTACGGGTTCCTGGTGAACTGCATCCGGGACCAATAGCCGCCGAAGGTCTACGCGTTGTTGGTTCAGACACCGGAGCAGGTGAAAACGATTCGTTTCCGCGACCTGCAAAACCGGGCCTTCGGCGTGAATCCGTTGAAGTGTGTGTGGCGCGGTAGCCCGTTGCGGTATACGGGAATCAATGGCCGATTTGAGCGAAATCATGTCTTATTCGCGATAGTCGTCGCTCTCCCGTAGTGAGTTCGGCTCGTCATTAGCCCGTTGATCTGCACATGACGCGCCAGACACACTGGCTCTGACGCTTTCAATTTCCTATGCCTCGAGCAGATCGGCGAGGTGCAGTTTCAGATGGCATCGCGACCGGGACAAAAGACAAGACGCGCACGGTCAAGCAGGCTCTGCGCGTGCGGCGCGTCACCTTGCCGGCCAAGGCCGACCGATTGGAAGTGACATGCATGGGGAGACTGTGGAAGTGGAGGCAACGACAGGTGTGAAGCCGGTACGGTGGCGCTTGTTGACGAACCGGAAGGTCACCCGCCCAGATGAACTGGCCGAGTTGATCGAATAGTATCGGGCACGTTGGAAAATCGAGATGTTCTTCAACGTGCGGAAGAACGGCTGCAAGGTTGAAGCGATGTAGCTGTCGATAGTGGATCGGCTGGGGCGTGCGCTAGCGCTGTTCATGATTGTGGTGTGGCGTATTGCGTATCTGATGCGGCTCGGTCGAACCTGCCCGAGTCTCGAGGCAACATTGTTCTTCGAACCAGACGAGATCCATGGTACGCACCTGCTGATGAACCAACGAAGGCGGCCGAAACGTTATGGGCCCTGCGTAGCGAGGCCGTTTGATGCGAGATGTGTATAACGAGGTGGGCTTGACGTGCACACAAGCCTACCTCGATCGACGCCTTGCCTCTTGCTCGACATGGAACAGTGGCCTCAAATCTGAAGTGCAACGCCTACCGAGAGGCATTGTGTTGCGATGGAAATTTACAAACACCTGGGTTGTGAAGAGCGCACGATGATCCCATTAAGCCTTGAGCAGGGATGCAAGCTGCGGGCAATTGCCCGCAGCTTGCATCACGCGCCGAGTTCGATCAGCCACGAATTGTGTCATAACAGCTGGCGTGCGCCGATCGCCCAACAACGTGCCCGTCACCTGGCAGGCACGGCGCAACAGTCCGCCAGGCTGGACCCGCTGTGGGCGACGGTCGAACGAATCGCCAGTCTGCGACAGACCCGCAAGAACCGACGGCCCCGGGCTCGCGGCGAACATCGTCGGGGCAAAATCCCCAATCTGGTCAGCATCCATGACCGCCCCGCTGAGATCGACGGACGGATCGTGCCGGGGCGCTGGGAAGGCGATCTGATCAAGGGCGCGCGTAATGCGTCTTCAGTCGCGACGCTGGTCGAGCGCACCTCGCTGTTCGTCACCCTGGGCAAGATGAAGAACGCCACTGCCGACGCAGCCGTCACTTCGTTCGGCATGATCCTGAACCGTATCGACGCCCAGCGCCGTCTTTCCATGACCTATGGTCAGGGACGGAAGATGGCCAGGCATGAGCAGCTCTGCGAAACCACCAGCATCACGGTCTACTTTGCCGATCCGCATAGCCCTTGGCAGCGCGGGCGTAACGAGAACACCAACGGGCTGCTGCGCCAGTACATGCCCGAGGGTACGGATCTGGCCGTGCTCTCCCAGGTCGGGCTCGACGACATCGCCTGGCGATGAACACCCGCCCGCGCAAGAAGCCCGCGCAAGAGCTTGGGCTGGAAGTGTTCGGCCGAACTATTCATGCCCGAATCGTTCGGTGTTCGTCAGCATCATCATGAAATCGTTACCTTGGGGGGATGCCCTTCGGGCGCAACCGGCTTCTGTTGCACTTCGACCTTGAACCTTGAAACCCCGCCAACCTTCGTTCAACGCCGCAAGGAGACCCCAGGCCATCTCCTTGCCTGCCAACATGAATCGCCTAGCCAAAATTTTGCCACTGGAGAATGTCGTCATCGACCTCTCCGTCACCAGCAAGAAACGCGTGTTCGAACAAGCCGGCCTGATTTTCGAGAATCAGAACGGCATCGCGCGCAGCATCGTCACCGACAATCTGTTCGCGCGCGAGCGTCTCGGCTCGACAGGTCTCGGCGAAGGCGTTGCCATTCCGCATGGACGCATTAAGGGTTTCAAGCACCCGCTCGCCGGCTTCGCCCGTCTCGCCGAGGCGATCCCCTTCGAAGCCCCGGACGGCCAGCCCGTCTCGCTGCTCATCTTCCTGCTGGTGCCAGAACAGGCCACCCAGCAGCATCTCGAGATGCTGTCCGAAATCGCGCAACTGCTGTCCGATCGCGACGCGCGCGAACGCCTGCATACCGAACCGGCTCGCTACGAGTTGCATCGATTCCTCACTCAATGGCAACCTTGAGCTAATTCGGGCGGAAGCTGCCCCACAACGGGCGGCGTCTTCCGCGCGGCCTGGTCCGCAGCCGGGGGTCCCGGTGTCGCAAGCGCTGACGCCTCGCCGCACTGGCCATTTGGAGTGACGCAGTCCATGGATACGTCCAGCATCAACGAGTTATTGTCGAAAGTGGTGTACAGCGGGCAGACGGAATTTTAAGAAGGCGGTGGCCGTTTAGCTGAAAATGTTGCGTGTCCGCAGCACAACCAGCGAACCCGGCGGGAGCCGGAACCGGCCACCATGAAAAAGTCTACAAAGAAGCGAACCGCGGTAAAGCAGAAACGAAGAGCATGCTCGACGAGCTAACCCAGCAGGCAGTTGAAGCGGAGCTTGCCGCTATACTGGAGCAGTACAGCAACGTGAAATCGATCGAGGGCCGACGCGCCGTTGTGCGTAACGGCTACCTGCCCGAGTGCGAGATCGTCATGGCGGTTAGCCCGGTGAAGGTCAAAGTACCCAAGGTGCGGGACCGCTCAGGCTCGGGCATCCACTTCAATTCGGTGGTCGTGCCACACCGTACGTGCGCAAGTCGGCGGGCGTGTCAGCGGCGCTGACGTGGCTGTACCTGCGCGGCATCTCGACGGGTGACATGAGCGAGGTGCTGGGCATCATGCTCGGTGGTGAGGTCGCAGGCATGTCGCCAAACACGGTGAGCGGGCTCAAGGTGCAGTGGGCCGACGACATTCACACCGGCGTGCGCAGTGACGATTCGGACGACCAGTGCCTGCTTGTGGTGATCATCGACGTGACGCCGAAAGGCGAGAAAGAGCGTGTGGCGATTGGCGACGGCTCCCGGGAATCGAAGGAGTCGTGGTGCGAGCTGCTGCTGGATCTGAAGAAGCGCAATCTGCTGGCTGGTGGTCCGTTGCTCGCGTGCGGCGACGGCGCAATGAGCTTCTGGGTGGCGATGGAGGAAGTGTTCCCGCAGACGAAGCATCAGCGCTGCAAGACATCTGGACGGCGGCCACGCGCGCCGACGCGCTGGTCGCATTCAATGACTTCGTCGATAGCGACTCGGCAAAGTACCCGAAGGTGGCAGAAAAACTGATCGAAAATCGCGATGAGCTGCTGGCGTTCTACGGCTTCCCGGACGAGCACTGGCAGCATCTGCGCGCGACCAACCCGATCGAGTCGGCGTTCGCGACGGGTGCGGCATCGGACCAAACGCACGCGCAACTGGATGTCGCGGGCGACGTTTCTCGGCCTGGCGTTCAAGCTGATCGAGTCGGCCGAACAGTCGTGGCGCAGGATCTGGGTGCCGGAGAAGCTCGGTGGAATCGCGTTTAAAGACGGCACCCCGGTGACCGATAGCACACCGGCTCAGCAACCGCTGCTGGCCGCCTGATCATGTCGACGTCTTGTACACCAGATTTGACTTTAACTCTCAACGCCCAGAGCATCTTCGACGACAACGCCGCCATGCTGAAATTGAGCTGGCTGACGGGGCATGAAGGCTGGGAACGCGGCTTTTCCGCCGAGACGGTCGGCAATGCGACCTCCAGCGCCGACCTGGTCGGCCACTTGAACCTGATCCACCCGAACCGGATCCAGGTGCTCGGCGAGGCCGAAATAGAGTACTATCAGCGCCAGACCGACGAGGATCGCTCGCGCCACATGGCCGAGCTGATCGCGCTCGAACCGCCGTTCCTGGTGGTCGCTGGTGGCGCGGCCGCCCCGCCCGAGCTGGTGCTGCGCTGCACGCGCTCGTCCACGCCGCTGTTCACCACGCCGATGTCGGCCGCCGCCATGATCGACGGCCTGCGCCTGTACATGTCGCGCATCCTCGCGCCGCGCGCCACGCTGCACGGCGTGTTCCTCGACATCCTCGGTATGGGCGTGCTGCTGACTGGCGATTCGGGCTTCGGCAAGAGCGAGCTGGGCCTCGAGCTGATCAGCCGGGGCCACGGGCTGGTGGCCGACGACGCGGTCGACTTCGTGGGACTTGGCCCCGATTTCGTCGAGGGCCGCTGCCCGCCGCTGCTGCAGAACCTGCTTGAGGTACGCGGCCTGGGCCTGCTTGACATCAAGACCATCTTCGGGGAAACGGCGGTACGCCGGAAGATGAAGCTCAAGCTGATCGTGCAGCTGGTGCGGCGCCCCGACGGCGAATTCCAGCGCCTGCCGCTGGAAAGCCAGACCGTCGACGTGCTGGGCCTGCCGATCAGCAAGGTGACCATCCAGGTGGCGGCTGGCCGTAACCTGGCGGTGTTGGTCGAGGCGGCCGTGCGCAACACGATCCTGCAGCTGCGCGGCATCGACACGCTGCGCGACTTCATGGACCGCCAGCGGCTCGCCATGCAGGACCCGGACAGCCAGTTCCCCGGCAAGCTGGTCTAGTAGCGCCGGATACTCGGCCGGTGCCGGCCTAGAGGGCTTCCGCATGAAGGCCTTTTTGCCAGGCAAGGCGAGGAATGGACTCACGCCCATCGATGTCCCACGCGGCGAGGTTACGGATGTTCGTAAGAGCTAATTTCAGCGCACCGGCAGGAGAATTATTTGCAATTTATGGGCGAGCATAGCGGCATTGCGTCGGTCGAGATCGACCGACGATGTCTGCCTTGGATTCAAAGGAAACGCCCCGCTCCAATGGTCGGAGTGCGCTCGCGCCGTAAGCTCACGTTCGTCGTCGCTGCTTGCCGCTTCGCGTA
>JAYFSB010000148.1:0-5337 GCA_040946865.1 Burkholderia sp. | reverse complement strand
TTCTGATTGGGGGCTTCACCGCACCGATCACACCGATACAATCCTCATCGCCGAGGGGCCTTCTCTCGGCGTCCTTCTCTGGTCAATTTTCAACGAGCACGGGTGGTCAGTTTTCGCCGAGCGCTAACAGGCAATCACCCGCTCAGGCATGACCACCGCTTCTTCTGGCGTTTTTCACCAGATGCACTTGCTGGCAAGCGGCTTCAACGACTTCTGACTAATCATGGATCATGATGGCATCTATTCAACACACTTTTGCGATTCTCGGCTATCGAATTTTACGCCATTAGAACCCATTAGAACCAAGAGTACAACACGATTTTGCGATGTTGTGCACCGTTGCCGCACCCATTCGTCCATCTGGCGCCCACACACTTTTACGAATATCCGATAAATTGTGTCCACGATCGCTGATCGTGGGCGCGATCTCGCGTGATTATTCGTGATCCAGACGAATTCCACGTGCTCATCATCTTGCCTCACGCGCGTACGAATGGGGGACCGGCCTTGCCGAGTCGCTTACCATCTAAGCCCCACCAGTAGGGACAATTCGGGCGCGAAGAGAGCGCGGAATCCGCAAGTTAAAACGTTCGCGACGTTACAGTCGCGCCGGAGCGTGTCCACACGAAGATCTTCGGTTCCGGCGCGATCGAGTGATCGCGCCGGCTTACAACACCGGCCCGGCAACCCGGCACCGGAATGTCGGCCAAAAAAATCGCCCGGGCGGCCAATGGCATGCCCGGGCGATTCGCTCATCCGCGCGCCGGCAAGCTGCACCGGCGTGCCGTGGCTTCAGTTGCCGCTGCCGCGTGCGACGCGGCGCGCACACACCGCTTCGGCGAGGCCCTCGAGCACCTGGACACTGTCGTCCCAGCCGATGCAGGCATCTGTGAGGCTCTGGCCGTAGGTGAGCGGGCAGCCCGGCGTCAGGTCCTGGCGGCCGCCCACCAGGTGCGACTCGACCATCACGCCGACAATGCGCTCGTCGCCGGCGGCGAGCTGGCGGCCAATGTCGGCGCACACGGGGATCTGGTTCTCGTGCTTCTTCGAGCTGTTGGCGTGGCTCGCGTCGATCATCAGGCGTGCGGCGAGGCCAGTCTTGCTGATATCGACGCAGGCGACGTTGACGTTGTCGGCGTCGTAGTTCGGTGTCTTGCCGCCGCGCAGGATCACGTGGCAGTCCTCATTGCCTGCGGTCGAGACGATCGCCGAGTGGCCGCCCTTGGTGACCGACAGAAAATGGTGCGGCTGCGAGGCGGCCTTGATCGCATCGACCGCGATCTTGACGTTGCCGTCGGTGCCGTTCTTGAAGCCGACCGGGCAGGACAGGCCCGAAGCCAGCTCGCGGTGCACCTGCGATTCGGTGGTACGCGCGCCGATCGCGCCCCACGAGACCAGATCAGCGATGTACTGCGGGCTGATCATGTCGAGGAATTCGGTGCCCGCCGGTAGGCTCAGCTCGTTGATCTGCAGCAGCAGCTCGCGCGCGGCGCGCAGGCCTTCGTTGATTTTGAAGCTGTTGTCGAGGTGTGGGTCGTTGATGAGGCCCTTCCAGCCCACCGTGGTACGCGGCTTCTCGAAGTAGACGCGCATCACGATCTCAAGGTCGTCGCGGTACTGGCGGCGCAGTTCGATCAGCTTCTGCGCATAGTCGACGGCGGCCGCGGGATCGTGGATCGAGCAGGGGCCGATCACCACCACCAGACGATCGTCCATGCCGTGCAGGATCTGGTGCAGCGAGCGGCGCGTCGAGTAGATCAACTCGGCCACGGCTTCCGAGCACGGGAATTCGCGGATCAGATGGGCGGGTGGCGTCAGCTCTTTCAGTTCGCGGATACGGACATCGTCGGTGTTGTGCGGGAACATACTTGTTCTCCAGTGTTGCGGCGCCGATTCGGGCGTGCGTATCGGCCGTTGCGGATACCGGTGTGGTTTGAGCAGCCGGTGGTTCATCGGGAGCCAAACTGCGGAACCGGCGGGAATCGGGATAGGGGCAGGCCTCGCGCCCCGGCCCTTCCCACACCACCGTGCGTAACGGGTCACGTACACGGCGATTCGGATCAGTTGGCCGGCTATTTGCGTAACAATGGAAGGCCGAGCTGTGTCCCAAATTTAGTTGAAGGTTGAAGGCGGCGGCTCCCGCAGGAATCCGAGAGAATCGAATCCGAGAGAATCGAGTTTCCAGTACCAACACACCGAATAGGAGAACCGCCAAGATGAAGCCTATCAAGAAACCGAGCCGTCGTGCCGATGCTTGAGCTGATCCAGAACACGCGGATCAATGTGGACGAGCTGATGTACGACGCTGGTCACGCGCTCGTCGAGCAGTTACTGATGGTGTCGGTCCGTGAAGTCGCCGGCGACAAACACGCAGGGTACGTTGGCCGCGACGTGCGCTGGCACGGCTCGCAGCGCAGCCGGATCGTGATGAATGATGAACGAGCACAAGCTACAAGTTCAGCGGCCTCGGCTGGGAAACAAACGCGGCAAGGAAGTGCCGATTCCCGCCTACGAGCAATTGCGTGACGACGAACGGCTCACGCAGCGCATGTATGACATCATGGTCAGCGGCGTGTCGACTCGAAAGTACGACGAGGCGCTGCCCGAGATGGCCCACACGGGCGGCATCTCGAAGCGTAGCGTATCGAGTCAGTTCGTGAAGGCGAGCAAGAAGAAACTGCCTCTGTTGAATTTCGAGTGCGTGGTGAATTGCCCGATTTGGCTCTCTTGAAAAATGAGTGGGTTATGCGACATGCGGGTTGATCTTCGAGAAGTCGAGCTTGCCGGCGATCAGAAACAGCACGGTGCGCATGGTCGTGAGGTTGGTGTATCCGCACGCCTTTCGCTTGGCGACCTGGAAGAGTCCGTTGATGGGCTTCCAGGAAGCCGTCAGTCTGACGCGTTTGGGTCCAGGTGACGATGCCGTCGAAATGACTGCGGATCATGCGGGCGACGTTCTTCATCGGATCGACCTTCGAGCGTATGACGTTTGCGCACCACTGCTCAAGTATTTCGCTGACGACGTTGATCTGCTTGCGATTGAGAATCTCCCGAAGTTGCTCACGATAGCGCCACGCGCGGGCGATCCGCTTGGTCGTGACGTGTTCACGCGATCGGGACATCAAGATCGGCACGTGGCGTTGCGTGGCGGTCAGCCGGTCGCGATCCTTCAGCAGCGGCCATCGCAATCCCTTGAGTTTCGGATCGGTTTGCTGTTGGATTCGCCGTATTGGGTCCACGGCTTTCGACGCATGAGCGACGACGTGGAACTTGTCGAAGGTGATGCGAGCATTCGGCAGGTCCGTCTCGACGCCTTATCTTTGATAAACGCGGGCGACATGTCAATGCTGACCGACGTGATCTGCTCGGGCTCTCCCCCATGCTCGCGACGAACGCTTCGATCGTCGCAGCATCCTTGCCTTCGGTCACGAACACGACTTTGCGTTCGAGCGCATCAGCCACGAGAGCGTCAGATAGTTTGTCCGCGCTTGTAGGACGTTTCGTCGACGGCAATGTTCGTCATAGCGTTTGCAAATAGCGTTCACCCGATGCCAAGACTTGCCGACGGTACGGGCGACTGCGGTGAACGACATCTGCTGGGCGAGTATCAGCACCATTGCCTCGAACAGCAGCGTGAAGCCCTTGAGCTTTGCCGGCCCACTCTGGCTCGATGAGCGCCACGCGGCCGTCAGGCAGCTTGATGCGAGGCGTGTGCTCTTCGAGAAAGCAGTCGTGCTGGAAGAAGTTTAAGTGCCGGTAGCGCTTGACAACGGTGTCGTGCACGGGATGGCCGCCGGCGATTTCTGGATGCGGGAAGCGGCTGCCGGTAACGAAATCGATATGACCGTAACCGCTTCGCAGCTGCGTCGAAATCGATGCCGTTCATGAACCACGGATCGCTGATATTCAAAGCCGTCTCGAACAACTTGTTATGCATGACTACCGTCGTTCACGTGTAAATCGGGCAATTTATCACCCACTCGAAATTCAATAGAGGCAAAATGATGGACACTACATTTGACGTCGATCTTTGTTGGCATCTACGACGGCCATACCGAGTCGCTTACCCCCCGGCTCAGGCCACCGCTTTTTTATCACGGCGAGCTTGGCCGTCACGGGTTTCGCCGCGGCCGGCCTGGTGGCCCACCCGTTTTGCCGGGTTCGACGGCTTGTCCAGCGCGGCATCGAGCGTGGCGCATTCATCTAGGCAGGGGCAGCCGAATTCGTGGTCGTTGACCATGCCGATGGCCTGCATCAGCGCGTAGCAGATGGTCGAGCCCACGAACTTGCAGCCATGGCGCTTGAGCGCCTTGCTCAGCGCGTCGGAGATCTCGGTCGAGGCCGGCACATCCCGATACGAATCCCAGCTGTTCAGCCGCGGCCTGCTGTCGACGAAGGACCACAGGAAGGCGGCCAGCGAGCCGTGCTCGACGCGGATCCGCTGCACCGCGCGCGCATTGGTGACAACCGACTCGATCTTGCCGCGATGGCGCACGATGCTCGGATCCAGCAGCAGCTTCTCGAGCCGAGCGGGCGTGAAGCGCGCCACCTCGTCGATCTCAAAATTGGCGAAGGCAGCGCGATAGCCCTCGCGCTTGTTGAGAATCGTCGACCAGGACAGCCCAGCCTGTGCGCCCTCCAGGATCAGCATCTCGAACAGGTAGCGCTCGTCATGCGAGGGCCGGCCCCATTCGGTGTCGTGGTAATGCGCATCGGCATCCGTACGGACCCAGTTGCAACGTTCGCCCATCGATCGATTCCCCTCGTCTCGCTTGCCGGTCCGGCCGGTGTCGGTCGCGCCTGACTGCTCGCGCGGACCGCCCCATCAGCATAACCGAAGCGGCACGCGGCGCAGCTAAGCTCTCGGCTCATGATCATTCCCGTCGCACCTTCCGGAGAGAGTTTCCCGATGGCTGAGCCTACCTACCTGATCGGTATCGGCGGCACCGGCACACGGTGCCGGCACGAGGTGAGCGGGGACGAGCTCGGAGTTATTGTCGAAAGTAGTGTAAGGCGGGCAGACGAAATTTTGAGAAAACGGCGGCGGCTCAGCTGAGAATGCTGCGTGTCATAAGCACAACCAACGAACCAAGCGGGAGCCGGAACCGCTCACCTTGGAGAAGTCTACGAAAGAAGCAAGCTGCGGTCAAGCAGAAACGAAGAGAGTGCTCGACGAGCTAATCCAGCAAGGTGCGCGACAGATTATCCGGCAGGCAGTTGAAACGGGGCTTGTCGCTATGCTCGATGTACCGAATCCGGTTGTTTAAGGCAATGCTGATCAAGTGTCTGCATTCGTGATGTCGTCAAGCCTGCAAAGCGAATCGATCATGAACGAAG
>JAYFSB010000147.1:0-5369 GCA_040946865.1 Burkholderia sp. | reverse complement strand
GTCAACGAGGTGGCGCGCCGCAAGAACCGCAACAAGTCGAGGATTCGGGCTCGCGTCGAACACGTATTCGCCGTGGTTAAGCGGCGGTGGGGCTTCACGAAAGTGTGCTATCATGGGCTCGCGAAGAATTCGAACCCGAACCCCGACCCCGAACCGCGCCGCGACCGCGCGCGCGCCTCGAACCGCGCCTTCGTCGCCCTGGCGACGGCCAACGTTTATCTGTGCCGCGCACGATTGATGGCACAGGTGCGTCCGTAATGGGCAAGAACCAGGCCTGGAGCCCGCCGACCATCTGAATGGCACCCAGGACGACCGACAACAAACCAGGACAACTTCGTTCATGATCGATTTGCTACGCAGGCTTGACGACATCGCGAATGCAGACACTTGATCACCATTGCCTAAACAGACCCTAGGCGACATGTGGGTTGATCTTCGAGAAGTCGAGCTTGCCGGCGATCAGAAACAGCACGGTGCGCATGGTCGTGAGGTTGGTGTATCCGCGTGCCTTTCCCTTGGCGGCCTGGAAGAGTCCGTTGATGGCTTCCAGCAAGCCGTTGGTCTGACGCGTCTGGGTCCAGGCGACGATGCCGTCGACATGACTGCGGATCATGCGGGCGATGTCCTTCATCGGATCGACTTTCAAGCGCATGACGTTCGTGCACCACTGCTCGAGCATGTCACTGACGACGTTGATCTGCTTGCGATCGAGAATCTCCCGAAGTTGCTCGCGATAGCGCCACGCGCGGGCGGTCTGCTTGATCGTGACGTTCACGATCATGGCATCGAGATCAGCGCGTTGTGCGGTGGTCAGCCGGTCGCGATCCTTCAGCAGTGGCCATCCGCAATCCATTGAGTTCCGGATCGGTTCGCTGCTCGATTCGCCGCATTGGGTCCACGGCTTTCGACGCATGAGCGACGACGTGGAACTTGTCAAAGGTGATGCGAGCATTCGGCAGGTTCGTCTCGACGCCTTTGACGAACGCTTCGATCGTCGCAGCATCCTTGCCTTCGGTTACGAACATAACTTTGCGTTCGAGCGCATCAGCCACGAGCGTCAGATAGTTATGTCCGCGCTTGTAGGATGTTTCGTCGACGGCAATGCTTATCATGCGCGAGTTCGACATAGCGTTTGCAAATGGCGTGCACCCGATGCCAGGACTCGCCGACGGTACAGGCGACTGCGGTGAACGACATCTGCTGGGCGAGCATCAGCACCATTGCCTCGAACAGCAGCGTGAAACCATTGGGCTTGCCGGCCCACTCTGGCTCGACGAGCGCACTTCGAGAAAGCAGTCGTGCTGGAAGAAGTTCACGTGCCGGTAGCGCTTGACAATGGTGTCGTGCACCGACGGGATGGCCGCCGGCAATCTCTGGATGCGGGAAGCGACTGCCGGCAACGAAATCGATGTTGACCGTCAACCGCTTCGCAGCCGCGTCGAAATCGATGCTGTTCACGAACCACGGATCGCTGATACCCAAAGCCGTCTCGAACAATTTGCTATGCATGACTACAGTCGCTCACATGCAAATCGGGCAATTTACCACCCACTCGAAATTCAACAGAGGCAGGTAAATTGGGGACACCGCCGATCCGCGGCTGGGACAGGCGTTTACCTGGCCAGGTCGACAACATGTTCAACGTACTGTCGGCGGTGGTGCCCTCGCACCTGATAGACACCATGCTGTTCCCGTTCAAGGAACTGCGCGCCACCGGTGTGGCCGATCCGGCCGGCAACAGCACCTTCGACGAGGACCCTTGCGGCACCGATGCGGGTGCAGGCAATGGCGACGGCCAGCCCATCTCGATCGTCCAGTTCGACGATCTGTAACAAGGTTTCATAAGTTCATGGAAAGCTCACCCGGCGGGCCTTTCACCGAAAATCGGGGTGCCGGGGGCCATACCAGCGGCCGCCCTGTATGCTAGAATCCATAACTCCAAATTCTCCCGACACGCTGGTGCCATGAATATCGTGATATTGGCGGCAGGCACCGGCAAGCGTATGCGTTCCGCGCTGCCGAAAGTGCTCCATCCGCTGGCCGGCGAGCCGCTTCTCTCCCACGTCATCGCCACCGCCCGCTCACTCGCGCCTTCGCGCTTGGTGGTGGTGGTTGGCCATGGTGCCGAGGCGGTGCAGGCCGCGGTGGCCACGCCCGACGTGCAGTTCGTGCTGCAGGAACAGCAGCTCGGCACCGGCCACGCGGTGCGCCAGGCACTGCCCTTGCTCGACCCCGCTCAACCGACCCTAGTGCTGTATGGCGACGTGCCGCTCACGCGCGCGAGCACGCTCAAGCGCCTGACCGAAGCCGCCACCGACGCGCACTACGGGATCCTGACCGTCACGCTCGACGATCCGAGCGGCTACGGCCGCATCGTGCGCGATGCGGCCGGCAGCGTGACGCGCATCGTCGAGCAGAAGGACGCCTCGCACGAGCAGCTCAAAATCGCCGAGATCAACACCGGCATCATCGTCACGCCCACCGCCGAGCTGGCGATATGGCTCGGCGCGCTTGGCAATGACAACGCCCAGGGCGAGTACTACCTGACCGACGTGGTTGAGCAGGCCATCGAGGCCGGCTTCGAGGTGGTCACCACCCAGCCGGACGAGGAATGGGAGACGCTGGGCGTGAACAGCAAGGCGCAGCTCGCCGAGCTCGAGCGGATCCACCAGCGCAACCTGACCGAGGCCCTGCTAGTCGGCGGCGTGACGCTGGCCGATCCGGCGCGCATCGATATCCGCGGCTCGCTCGCCTGCGGCCGCGACGTCTCGATCGACGTGAACTGCGTATTCGAGGGCGAGGTGGTGCTGGCCGACGGCGTGACGATCGGCGCGAACTGCGTGATTCGCAATGCCAAGTTGAGTGCCGGGGCGCGCATCAACGCGTTCTCGCACCTGGACGGCGCGCAGGTCGGCGCGCAGGCGGTGGTGGGCCCTTATGCGCGGCTGCGCCCCGGTGCCTCGCTCGGCAGCGAAGCGCATGTCGGCAACTTCGTCGAGATCAAGAACGCTGTGCTCGGCTATGGCTCGAAGGCCAACCATCTCACCTATATCGGCGACGCCGACATCGGCGCGCGCGTGAACATTGGCGCCGGCACTATCACCTGCAACTACGACGGAGCGAACAAGTTTCGCACCGTGATCGAGGATGACGTGTTCGTCGGCTCTGATACGCAGCTGGTCGCGCCGGTGCGGGTGGGCAAGGGCGTCACGATCGCGGCCGGCACCACCGTCTGGACGGACGTGGCCGACGGCCAGCTGGTGCTCAACGACAAGACGCAGACGGAGAAATCCGGCTACGTGCGCCCGACCAAGAAGAAAGGCTGAGGAATCGAGGCCGTTGCAGCAATCGCAACGGCCTCAACCGGGTTTGAACAGTTTCGAAGGCGCACACGGGTTGCGCCTTCCCCATTTCGGAGATCGATCGCTATGTGCGGCATTGTCGGCGCAGTTGCGCAACGTAACATCGTTCCGATGCTGATCGAAGGTCTGCGCCGGCTGGAATACCGCGGTTACGACTCGTGCGGCGTGGCCGTGCTCGAGAACGGCGCGCCCAAGCGTGCGCGCAGCGTGGCCCGCGTGGCCGATCTCGACGCCCAGGTGCGCGAGACGCAGCTCAAGGGTGTGACCGGCATCTCGCATACCCGCTGGGCCACGCACGGCGCGCCGGTCACCCACAATGCGCACCCGATCTTCTCGTCGGACGCGGTGGCCCTGGTGCACAACGGCATCATCGAGAATTACGAGACGCTGCGCGAAGGGCTGTGCGTCAAGGGCTACGAGTTCGTCTCGCAGACCGATACCGAGGTGATCGCCCACCTGGTGCATAGTCTCTATCGCGGCGACCTGTTCGCCACCGTGCGCGAGGCCGTCGCGCAGCTGCATGGCGCCTACGCGATCACGGTGATCCACAAGGACCAGCCGAACACGGTGGTGGGCGCGCGCCAGGGTTCGCCACTAGTGGTGGGTTTCGGCGAGGGCGAGAACTTCCTCGGCTCCGACGCGCTCGCGCTGGCTGGCAGCACCGACCGCTACACTTTCCTCGAGGAAGGCGACGTCTGCGAACTGTCGCTGGACGGCGTGATGATCGTCGACCGCAACGGCGCGCGCGCCGAACGCGAGATCCGAGTCGTGAGTGCCTATGGCGGCGCGGTCGAGCTGGGCCCGTATCGCCACTTCATGCAGAAGGAAATCTTCGAGCAGCCGCGCGCGATCGGTGACACCATCCCGCCCGTGGAGGCCTTCGAGCCCTCGCTGTTCGGCGACGATGCCGCGGCCACCTTCAAGGAGATCGACAGTCTGCTGATCCTCGCCTGCGGCACGAGCTACTATTCGGGCATGACGGCGAAGTACTGGCTCGAATCGATCGCGAAGATCCCCACCCAGATCGAGATCGCCAGCGAGTACCGCTACCGTGACTCGGTGCTGAACCCGCGCGTGCTGGTGGTGGTGATCTCGCAATCGGGTGAGACCGCCGACACGCTGGCCGCGCTCAAGCATGCGCAGGCGCTCGGCCACAAGCACACGCTGGCGGTCTGCAACGTCGCGGCCAGCGCGATGGTGCGCCAGACCGCGCTGCAGTTTCTGACGCGTGCCGGCGCCGAGATCGGGGTGGCGTCGACCAAGGCTTTCACCACGCAGCTGGTGGCGCTGTTCCTGCTGGCGGCGACGCTGGGCAAGGTGCGTGGGCATGTGGATGCGATGCGCGAGGCTGACTACATCCGTCAGCTGCGGCACCTGCCGGCGGCGTTGAATAGCGTGCTGGCGCTGGAGCCGCAGATCATCGCGTGGTCGGCGGAGTTCTCGCGCAAGGAGAATGCGCTGTTCCTCGGGCGCGGGCTGCATTACCCGATCGCGCTGGAAGGGGCGCTGAAGCTGAAGGAGATTTCGTATATTCACGCGGAGGCTTATCCGGCTGGGGAACTGAAGCATGGGCCGCTGGCGCTGGTAACGGAGGTGATGCCAGTGGTGACGGTGGCACCCAATGACACGCTGCTGGAGAAGCTGAAGTCGAACATGCAGGAAGTGCGGGCGCGGGGCGGCGAGCTTTATGTGTTCGCCGATGCGGATACGCATATTGTCAATGACGACGGGCTGCATGTGATCCGGATGCCAGAGCATTACGGGCCGTTGTCGCCGATCCTGCATGTGGTGCCGTTGCAGTTGCTGGCTTATCACACTGCCTGTGCGCGTGGGACGGATGTGGATAAGCCGCGGAATCTGGCGAAGTCGGTGACGGTGGAGTGAAGAGACGGCACCTTAAGGGTGCCGTGGCAAGTTCGAATAGTTTCGCTTAAGGCAATGCTGATCAAGTCCACCGTCCCCGTGGTCCAGCCGTTATAGATAGGTGGATATGACCCGAGCAAGGCA
>JAYFSB010000146.1:0-5375 GCA_040946865.1 Burkholderia sp. | reverse complement strand
AACTTCGTTCATGATCGATTCGCTTCGCAGTCTTGACGACATCACGAATGCAGACACTTGATCAGCATTGCCTTAACATACGCCCTCCCGCGTTCGTCGTTTTCCACATCGCGCGAGCAGCTCAGGCCGCGCGCGCCGCGCCTCCCGGCGCGGCGGCCGCCATCACCCGCATTTGCAGTCCGTCAGTCACCATGTCCGCAGGTCTCAATGCCGCCCAAAGCGAAGCGGTGCGTTATCTCGACGGTCCCTGTCTCGTGCTCGCCGGCGCAGGCAGCGGCAAGACACGCGTGATCACCCAGAAGATCGCCTACCTGATCGAGAACAAGGGTTTCGAGCCGCGCCATATAGCGGCCATCACCTTCACCAACAAGGCCGCCGCCGAAATGCGCGAGCGTGTCGGCAAGCTGCTGGAAGGCAAGACGCTGACCACGTCGGGCAAGGAAAGCCGCAAGGTGCCGGTCAACCAGCTGACGGTCTGCACCTTCCACTCGCTGGGCGTACAGATCCTGCGCCAGGAAGCCGAGTACGTCGGCCTCAAGCCGCAGTTCTCGATCATGGATTCGGACGACTGCTTCGGCATGGTGCAGGAGCAGCTCGGTACCACCAACAAGGGGCTGATCCGCAAGATCCAGAACACCATCTCGCTCTGGAAGAACGGGCTGGTGACGCCCGCGCAGGCGCTCGCGATCGCCGCCAACGAAAACGAGCAGCAAGCCGCGCTGGTCTACCGAAACTACGTGGCCACCCTGCACGCCTACCAGGCGGTCGATTTCGACGATCTGATCCGCCTGCCGACCGAGCTGTTCGCGAGCAACGGGCAGGTGCGCGACCGCTGGCAAAACAAGCTGCGCTACCTGCTGATCGACGAATACCAGGACACCAATGCCTGCCAGTACGAGCTGCTCAAGCTACTGGCCGGGCCGCACGCGGCCTTCACGGCAGTCGGCGACAACGACCAGGCGATCTACGGCTGGCGTGGCGCGACGCTGGAAAACCTGGCCCAGCTCAGCAAGGATTTCCCGAAGCTGCACCTGGTCAAGCTCGAGCAGAACTACCGCTCGACGGTGCGGATTCTGACCGCCGCCAACAACGTGATCGCCAACAACCCGAAGCTGTTTGAGAAGAAGCTGTGGTCCGAGCACGGCATGGGCGACACCATCACCGTCACGTCCTGCAACGACGAAGAGCACGAGGCCGAATCGGTGGTGTTCCGGCTCTCGGCGCACAAGTTCGAGCGTCACACCCAGTTCCGCGACTACGCGATCCTCTACCGCGGCAATTTCCAGGCGCGCATCTTCGAGCAAATGCTGCGCCGCGAACGGATCCCCTATGTGCTGTCGGGCGGCCAGTCCTCCTTCGACAAGGCCGAGATCAAGGACCTGTGCGCCTACCTGCGCCTGATCGCCAACGCCGACGACGATCCCGCCTTCATCCGCGCCGTCACCACGCCGCGCCGCGGGATCGGCAACACCACGCTGGAGGCGCTTGGCTCCTACGCGGGGCAGGCCAAGGTATCGCTATTCGAGGCAGTCTACATGGGCGGTATCGAGGCGCGGCTGTCGGTACGGCAGATCGAGCCACTGCGCATGTTCTGCGACTTCATCCAGCGCCTGACCGAGCGCGCCGACAAGGATCCCGCCACCACCGTGCTCGACGACATGATGGAGGCGATCCACTACGAGGCCTACCTGTACGACGCTTTCGACGAGCGTCAGGCGCAGAGTAAGTGGCAGAACGTGCTGGAATTCCTCGCATGGCTGAAGCGCAAGGGCACCAAGCCGGAAACCGAGGCGGTCGATGGCGAGGCTGAGGGCTTTCACAAGGCCGACGGCCTGGCCGATACCGGCAAGAACCTGCTTGGTCTGATCCAGACCGTCGCGCTGATGTCGATGCTGGAGGGCAAGGAGGAGGATCCCGACGCGGTGCGTCTGTCCACCGTACATGCCTCGAAGGGGCTCGAGTATCCGCATGTGTTCTTGGTCGGCGTGGAGGAAAGCGTGATGCCGCATCGCGGCGGCAGCGAAGACGACACAATCGATGACGAGCGCATCGAGGAGGAGCGGCGTCTGATGTATGTGGCGATCACGCGCGCGCAGCGCAGTCTGCACCTGAACTGGTGCAAGAATCGCAAGCGGGCGCGCGAGACGATCGTCTGCGAGCCCTCGCGCTTCATCGTCGAGATGGAGCTGGACGAAGCGCCGCCGCCCACCCCTGAGGAGGTGCCGATGACGCCGAAGGACCGGTTGACGAGCTTGAAGGCGCTGTTGCAGAAGTTGTAAGCGATCCGTGAATTCACCCTTTGCGCCGTGACAGCCGATCGGCTAACGATCATGTCTTCGGTTTTTGAGCTGGCTTGCCAAGCTTGCAAGCCAGCAGCGCTTCGTAGTCGTCGACCGTTTGCGCGAGCGGCGGCGCCTTGAACAGGTCGATGAGGTACTGATATGATAGACGGCGACGTTGTTCGACTTGCACATCTCGATCAGCGAGTACAGGTTCAGGCTCGCCTTCGCCCCGTCCACTGTGTCGCTGAATAGCCAGTTCTTTCTTCCGACCACAAACGACCTGATCGAATTCTCACAGGCGTTATTGCATATCGGCCAGGTCTCGTTCTCGATGTAGTGGCTCAGCTTCGGCCACTGGTTGCTCAGATAACCTGCCCCAGTTTGCCAGTAAGCGACTCGGCATGGCCGTCGTAGACATCAGCAAAGATCGACCCAAAGTGATGTCCATCATTTTCGAAGTGATGGACACCACTTTGTTTCGAAGTGATGGACACCACTTTGTTAGACACAGAGAAGCCGGGTAGTCGCAAAGGATGCCCGAACCATAGTCCTGAGTTTCGGCGTCGCATAGCAATCGCCGCGTGTGAGCCAGGTGTTTCAGTCGCCAAACTGGCCCGCGAGCATGGTCTGAATGCGAATCTGGCGTTCACCTGGCAGCACCGGTATCGTGTCGAGCAAAGGGCGTCAGAGGCAACGCTGTTGCCAGTGACGGTCGTGAGCGATATGAGGCCGGCGGGTCATCGCAGCGCCACCAATCAAACACTCAACGAACGTCATGCTCTCGAAGGTCGATCCGATGAAGAACGTCGCCCGCATGATCCGCAGTCATTTCGACGGCATCGTCGCCTGGACCCAGACGCGCCAGATCAACGGCTTGCTGGAAGCCATCAACGGACTCTTTTAGGCCGTCAAGCGAAAGGCGCGTGGATACACCAACCTTACGGCCATGCGCACCGTGCTGTTTCTGATCGCCGGCAAGCTCGACTTCTTGAAGATCAACCCACATGTCCCGTAACCCACTCAAATTTCAAGAGAGCCGGTTTATCTTGCGGTTATCATGGACCTGTTCAACCGGCAGGTGGTGGGCGGGTCGATACAGTCACACATGAAAGCAGAACTGGTCACCGACGCGCTGCGTATACAGTGGTTCCGGCACCGCCAAGACGCTGGTGCCATCGTCCATAGCGACCGCGGTAGCTACAGTAGTGCAGCTGGCTCTTCGAGGACTCACTCGAGGCGTACGGCATGCGCGCCTCAATGCGCCGGCGTGGCGACTGTTGGGATAATGCGCCGACCGAAAGCCTATGGGGTTCGCTGAAAGTCGCACGCCTGCATGGTCGGCATTTCGCAACGCGGCGTGCTGCAATAGATGAAATCGTCGACTGACTTGGCTTTTATAATTCGCGCCGGCTACACACGACGCTCGACTATGTCAGCCCCATGACATCCGAGAAAAACTTGTTTGCCGCTCAGCAGGGGCGAGCCGCATAAAACTCTCAGCTATGGAATTCGCGGAACAGAAGGCTGATTGTCAGGTCTCGATTATTGAGCCCGAGCTTGTTCTGTTCGTCATGTCTTGAATCTAGCGTTCGAACGCTAGATTAATTTGTAATGAACGAAAGTATACCTGTTTTGGTCTTTTTTAAAAAGGGTCAGAATAAATTTTGTGAAGGAGTGAAGGCGGGAGTGGTGCCTTGAGCGCTAACAGGCGAACGTAGAAGGTTTCATGCCTGTTTTGATAGGTGTGGTGCATTCAAATTCCAAAGGGTGAAACTTGCGAACTGCTACACCACGAACCTCATTTACTGCTACACCGTTTACGACTTTGACCACTGTAATTTATCTGTTTTTAAACGAAAAATAGGGTTGGGGTGGCTGATGGGACTCGAACCCACGACGACAGGAATCACAATCCTGGACTCTACCAACTGAGCTACAGCCACCACTGCTTCAATGTCGTTCTTCTCTCTTTTGGCAGCAAAGATCGAAAGCTTATGAGCTGCTTTCCGGTTTGTCTAGTCCATTTTTAAAAATTCTTACCGGAGTGAGTTCGTAAGCAACTCGGCAAGGCCGATCCCCGATTCGCACGGAGTTATTGTCGGAAGTGGTGTACGGCGCGCAGACGGAATTTTGAGAAGGCGATGGCGGTTTAGCTGAGAATGTTGCGTGTCAGAAGCACAACCAGCCAACCTGGCGGGAGCCGGAACCGGTCACCATGAAAAAGTGCCTCTGTTGAATTTCGAGTGGGTGATAAATTGCCCCCGTGTCAGAGTTGTGGCCCGAATAAGATCTGGAAATCCGGGGGCGCAATGAGGACGAGAAGTGGCAAAGTCCGGACAGGCATTCAAGGACAAGGCAGTTGCAAGGTTGCTGCCGCCGGAGAACGCGTCGGTTGAAGATGTCGCGCAGGAAATACGCGTGAACGTTGGCACGCTGGAGCGCTGGCGTAGTGAGTCGCTGTCCAGGGCCCGCCCGCGAGCGAGCCTGGACAGCTGCATCGCGACTGGACACCGTGCTCACCACTGCCGCGCTGGACGAGACATTGATTGCGCAGCGCCTGGCGCCGCGAGAACGGCGTGTATCCGCAGGAGCTTGCTGCCTGGCGGGACGCGGCCACCCAAGCGTTGGCCGACCCGCAGGACGTGCGTGCTACGCCTGGGCAAACGACGGCGGATCGCCGCCGGATCAAAGAACTCGAGCCCGAAGTTCGGCGCAAGGGCCGTGCGCTGGCCGAGACGACCGCCTTGTTGGTGCTGTCAAAAAAACTCGAGGCGATCTTCCACAAGGGAGAGGACAAATAATCGGTCTCGAGAATCGCCAGATAATGCCCGAAACATCGAAGCGGCTCATCAGGTCGGTGTACGGTTGCGCCTGTCTTGCGAGACTGGCCGGCATTGCCGTGCGCACCCTGCAACGCTGGAAGGCCCAGGATGGGCTGCAAACCGGCGACCGTCGGCCGCAGGCGGGCATCCCAAGCCAGCTTGCGAGCCGAGCACGCACATCGCGAGCGCAGTTCGTTAAGGCAATGCTGATCAAGTTCACCGTCCCCGTGGTCCAGCCGTTATATCCAGCCGTTATAGATAGGTGGATATG
>JAYFSB010000145.1:0-5382 GCA_040946865.1 Burkholderia sp. | reverse complement strand
CAAAGTCGTGTTCGTGACCGAAGGCAAGGATGCTGCGACGATCGAAGCGTTCGTCGCAAGCCTGCGCGAGCATGGGGTAAAGCCCGAGCAGATCACGTCGGTCAGCCTTGACAGGTCGCCCGCGTTCATCAAAGGCGTCGAGACGAACCTGCCGAATGCTCGCATCACCTTCGACAAGTGCCACGTCGTCGCTCATGCGTCGAAAGCCGTGGACCCAATGCGGCGAATCGAGCAGAGAACCGATCCGGAACTCAAGGAATTGCGATGGTCTCTGCTGAAGAATCGCAACCGGCTGACCGCCACGTAACGCGCTCATCTCGATGCCCTGATCGTGAACGTCACGACCAAGCGGACCGCCCGCGCGTGGCGCTATCGCGAGCAACTTCGAGAGATTCTTGATACCTCATCGACCTGTTCAAGGCGCTGTCACTTGCTTGCGCAAACGGTCGACGCCTACGAAGCGCTGCTGCCTTGAAAGCTGGGCAAGCCCGCTCGCAAACCGAAGATCTGATCGTTAGCCGATCGGCCGTCACGGTACAAGGGGGAGATTCACGGATCGCTTACAGTATTTCGCGATCGCGTCGAGCACCGAATCGTCCTCGCCGATCGCCGTGGCGCAGCGGATCTCCATGCCCGGATGAGCCGCGCGGCAGGCCTCGACGATTTCAGGCAGGTCGCGCCGCAAATGGCAGCCCCGGCCGACGAACACCGGCACGATGGTGACGGTCGCGCAGCCGGCCGTGATGTGGGCGGCCGCCGCATCCTCGAGCTCGGGCAGCATCAGTTCGAGAAAGGCCAGCGCAACGGGGCCGCTGCTGTGGCTGGCACGCACGCGCTCGGCCAGCCGCTCGAACGGCTCCATCCAGCGCGGGTCGCGCGAACCGTGTCCGAACAGGATGATCCCGTGTTTGCTCATCTTCCCTCCGTGGTGATCAGTGGCTCAGTGCCGGTCGACCCACTTGAGCCCGAGCAGGCCGAGCGCGAGATAGATCAGGTCGGGTATCGCCGCGGTCAGCGGCGCGGGCCAGGTATTGAGCGTGCCGATATGCGAGAACAGCGTGTTGAAGAGCTGGAAGCTCATGCCGAGCATGATGCCACCGAATACCTTCACGCCGACCACGCCGGCGCGCGTGTGCAGATACGCGAACGGCAGCGACAGCGCCAACATCACGAACACCGCGAACGGGTAGAGCAGCTTACGCCACAGCGCGATGTCGTAGCGCTGCGTGTCCTGCTGGTTCTCACGCAGATGCTGGATGTAGCGGAAGAGGTTGAAGATCGACATGCGTTCCGGCGACACCAGCAGCACTGAGAGGATCTGCGGTGTGAGGTCCGAGCGCAGCGAATACTGCGGCATCGTTACCTGCTCGGAGCGATAGACCGGGTTCAGCGCATCCTTGGGTGTGTTCGGCACCGGCACAATCGGAGAGAGCTGGGTATCGGTCACGTCGGTCAGCAGCCAGTGGCTCGGTGGCGCGTAGCACCCCGACTTGGCGATGCGCACGTTTTGCAGCTGGAACTTCGAGTCGAACTCGTAGATCCGCACGTTGCTGATGGTCGAGTCGGGCGACAGCGTGCCGACGTTGACGAAGCGCGTGACGGGCTCGCCGTTGTCGCGTGCCGTCAGCGTGTCCTTGACCCACACGCCCGACTGGAAGTTCGACGAGACCGAGGAGCCGAGCGCCTCGAGCCGCACGCGCTCGGAGAGCTGGTCGGTGTAGGGGCCAATGAACTCGCCGATCAGGTAGGTGACGATCACCAGCGGCACGCCGATCTTCAGCAGCGAGCGCAGCGCCAGGTTGGTGGCCAGGCCCGAGACGCGGAAGATGGTGAATTCCGAGTTGGCGGCCATCTGCGCGAACACGTAGATGGCGCTAATCAGGGTGGCGACCGGGATAGTCTCGTAGAAGCGCGAGGGCGTCTGCAGGCCGACGCGCAGCACCGCGTAGCCGAAATTGTAGCTGCCATGGCCGACCGAGTTCAGCTCGCTGATCAGGTCGAAGAAGAAGAACAGCCCCGAGAACGCGAACAGCACGAACATGAAAGCCAGGTAGATCTGGTGCGCAAAGTACTTTTCGTAGAGCCGCATCGGTCAGGCTCCCCGGCGGAACATGCCGCGCGAGATCAGCGGCCGGTTGCGCACGCGCATCCAGAACAGGAAGGCGACGATGCCGGCCACTACCAGGTGCAGCACCATCAGGCCCACGCCGAACGGGATCTTGCCATACTCGATCTGCGACTGCACCACGTTGAGCAGGTTCGAATACGTCAGATAGATCAGCACGGCCATCACGAGGTTCACGGTGCGGCCGCGCCGTGGGTTTTGGTAGGCCAGCGGGATCGCGAGAATCATCAGATTGATCGCGATCAGCGGCAGGCCGACGCGCCAGGTGAATTCGGCGAGATTCTCGTCGGTCGAGTCGCGCAGTAGGTCCGGCGTCGGGGTGCTGGTGGTGGTCGGCTGGGTGACCACCTGCTTGCTTCGGATTTTCACGCCGTAGCGCTCGAATTGCATGATCTTGAAGTTCGGCTGGCCGGGCACGCCGTCGTAGCGGCGACCGTTCTCGAGCACAATGAAGCGGTCGCCATTCTGGGCGGTATCGGTATGGCCGGTCTGCGACACCACCACGTTGACCTTGCCCTGCTCGGTGGTGGTGACGAACACGTTCTGCACGTTGGCCTGGTCGGCCGACATCTTCTCGATGAAGAACACGCGGTTGGTGGACGGCGACTCGCGGAACTGGCCCGGTGCCAGCAGCGAGACCTCGTCGCGCTGCTGGAAGCGCGCCTTGATCAGCTTGCTCTGCTGGTTCGACCAGGGCCAGCCGACGAAGGCGAAGAAGGCAATCAGCAGGATGATGGGCGTGGCGAACACGCCGATCGGCTTGATCAGACGCGTCAGGCTCACGCCGGAGGCGAGCCAGACCACCATTTCGGAGTCCTTGTACCAGCGCGTGAGCACGAACAGGATCGACACGAAGAGGGTGCCAACCAGGATCATCGCGAGATAGCCGATCACGGTGAGGCCGATCAGCACGAGCACGTCCTTCGGGCTGACCTGACCGGACGCTGCATAGCCAACGATACGGATCATCATCGACGTCAGCATGATCGTGAGCAGCACCATGAAGACAGCGCCGGCGGTATACGCAAGTTCGCGCTGGAGGGAGCGTTCGAAGATCATGTTTGAGGCGAAGAGGGCGGGGAGGAATGTTGAGGCGAAGAGGACGGGGAGGAATGCAGCGCGTCACCATGGGAAAAATAGCGGATAATTGCGCCTTTCACCCACATAGCCCAGATTTTATCCGAGGACAAGCGCGATGGACTTTAGCATAAAAGGCTTTGATTGGAGCAAAGGTGCGTCCAAGGGGTTCATGACCGGCAAGTCCGACTGCGTGGTGGTCGGCGTGTTCGAGTCGCAGACGCTGTCCAGCACCGCGCTCGACATCGACGAAGCCGTCAAGGGCCTGGTGTCGCGCCTGGTCAAGGCCGGCGACATGGACGGCAAGGTCGGCAAGACGCTGTTCCTGCACGAGGTCGAGGGCATCAGTGCCTCCCGCGTGCTGCTGGTCGGCCTCGGCAAGCAGGACGGCTTTGGCCAGAAGGGTTACCAGGAGGCCGCGCGTGCCGCCTGGCGTGCTCTGCTAGCCACCAAGGTAGGCCAGGTCACTTTCACGCTGACGCAACTGCCGGTGGCCGAGCGCGGCACCGAGTGGAGCGTGCGTACCGCGATCCTCACGCTGCGCAACGCGACTTATCGCTTCACGCAGATGAAGAGCAAGGCCGAACCGGCTCCGACCACGCTCAAGCGCGTGGTGTTCAGCATCGACCCGGCCGACGAGAAGGCCGCCAAGCTGGCCGCGAAGCAGGCCGTGGCGATCGCCAACGGCATGGACTTCACGCGCGACCTGGGCAACTTACCCGGCAACGTTTGCACTCCCACCTATCTCGCCAACAGCGCCAAACAGCTGGCCAAGGACTGGGGTCTGAAGGCCGAGGTGCTCGGCCTCAAGCAGATCCAGGCGCTCAAGATGGGCTCCTTCCTGTCCGTCACGCGCGGTTCGGTCGAGCCACCGCAGTTCATCGTGCTGCACTACCAAGGTGTCGTCGCCAAGGTCGCGCCGATCGTGCTGGTCGGCAAGGGCATCACCTTCGATACCGGCGGCATCTCGCTGAAGCCGGATGAGGGCATGGACGAGATGAAGTACGACATGTGTGGTGCCGGCTCGGTGCTTGGCACCATGCGTGCGCTTGCCGAGATGGAGCTGAAGCTCAACGTGGTGGGGATCGTGCCGACCTGCGAGAACATGCCTTCGGGCCAGGCCACCAAGCCGGGCGACATCGTCACCAGCATGAAGGGCTTGACGATCGAGGTGCTGAATACAGACGCGGAAGGTCGCCTGATCCTCTGCGACGCGTTGACCTACGCCGAACGCTTCAAGCCGGCCGCGGTGATCGACATCGCGACGCTTACGGGTGCCTGCGTGATCGCGCTGGGCCACCACAACAGCGGCCTGTTCTCGAAGGACGACACGCTGGCGGGCGAACTGCTCGACGCCTCGCGCGAAGCGGGCGATCCGGCCTGGCGTCTGCCGCTCGACGACGAGTATCAGGAGCTGCTGAAGTCGAACTTCGCGGACCTGGCCAACATCGGTGGCCGTCCGGGCGGCAGCATCACGGCGGCCTGCTTCCTGGCGCGCTTCGCGGAAAATTATCCGTGGGCGCATCTGGACATCGCCGGAACGGCCTGGAAAAGCGGCGCGGCAAAGGGCGCCACCGGCCGCCCGGTGCCGCTGCTCTCGCGGTTCCTGATCGAACGCGCCGGCGCGTAAGCGCGAGGCTGGAAGAGGCAAGCATGACGCGGCGGGCTTTCCGATGACGCAAATCGATTTCCATTCGAACGTCGGCGACTCGCTCGCGTATGCGTGCCGGCTGCTGCGCAAGGCCTACCTGGCCGGCCAGGCCGTGGTGGTCTGCGCCGAGCCGACGCGGTTGTGCGCGCTCGACGAGCGGCTGTGGACCTTCTCGCCGCTCGATTTCATTCCCCATTGTTTAGTCGACAGCCCGCAGGTCTCGCAGACGCCGATCGCGCTGACCACCGATCTGTCGCGTGCCCCGCACGACGGCGTGCTGCTCAATCTCGGTGCCGAGGTGCCCGCGCAGTTCGCGCGCTTCGCCCGGTTGCTCGAGGTGGTCGGCAACGTACCCGAGGAACTGGCGGCTGGCCGCGATCGCTACCGCTTCTACCGCGACCGCGGCTACGTGCTGAACAACTACAAGCAAGGCGACTAGGGCCCGTTTTCATTTTGAAAAATGTGTTTAGGCAATGCTGATCAAGTGTCTGCATTCGCGATGTCGTCAAGCCTGCGTAGCGAATCGATC
>JAYFSB010000144.1:0-5384 GCA_040946865.1 Burkholderia sp. | reverse complement strand
CCGACAACAAACCAGGACAACTTCGTTCATGATCGATTCGCTACGCAGGCTTGACGACATCGCGAATGCAGACACTTAATCAGCATTGTCTTTACACATGGCGTTCACCCGATGCCAGGACTCGCCGACGGTACGGGCGACTGCGGTGAACGACATCTACTGGGCGAGCATCAGCACCATGGCCTCGAACAGCAGCGTGAAGCCCTTGAGCTTTGCCGGCCCACTCGGGCTCGACGAGCGCCGCGCGGCCGTCAGGCAGCTTAATGCGAGGCGTGCGCTCTTCGAGAAAGCAAGTCGTGCCGAAAGAAGTTCAAGTGCCGGCAACGAAATCAATGTTGACCGTCAACCGCTTCGCAGCCGCGTAGAAATCGATGCCGTTCACGAACTACGGATCACTGATACTCAAAGCCATCTCGAACAACTTGCTGTGCATGACTACCGTCGCTCACGTGCAAATCGAACAATTTATCACCCACTCGAAATTCAACAGAGGTATACCTGCCAACTCCTTGTCCGCCAAACCTGTCTTCTGCGCCAGCTGCTATCGCATCCACCGTTCAAAGAGCAAGAGTCACCCCGCTTTCCCAGACGCGTACAACATTCCTGTCACCCTTGACACATAAGGTTCGGCGGACTTGTGTATAAAGAGGTGAGTTCGAGCAGCCGGTGCTGGGCGTCCAGGTAAAGGCAGAAGAAGGTTTCGCGCTGGCGCGTGCCACTCTTCAGCCGCAGGTAGTCGCGTACAGCACCCGGCGAGTCGACCTGCGGGCGCGCTCGGCCAGGGCGCGGCGCACCAGCTCGGTGGTGGCGATCAGCAAGGTGGAGCGTGCCCCGCCGACGCCGTGGACGGCTTTGATCTCAAGGGACGAGGCGTCGAGCAGGGTGCGCAGCGAGTCGAATTTCTCGAACACGTGCAGGGCGGTCTCACCGGCTCTGCCGGTGCTGATCCCGTTGTCGAGTAGCAGCGCGATCAACTCCACGTCGGTCACAGCGTCTGTGCCGCGGCGGGCTTGCCGGCGGCAGGTTCGGGGACGGCAGGCGATTCGAGTGCATCACGGCACGCACCGCTCGGATTTGAAGGCATCTGTTGTTCTCAGGTGACAAGCACGCAACACCGGCGGGACCAGCCACGGGCCGACATTCCGCCCCGAGCGCTCAGGTGACTTACAATAAAGACTTTGCGCTGTGCCGCCCGACGGTGGACTGAACGAGTAAAATGAGCGTCATCGATATTTCAGAAGTGAAGCCAGGTTCCCACGTCACGCTTCATTACCGGCTTGCGCTCGCCAATGGTTCCGACATCGTCAACACTTTCGCCGATAAGCCGGCTACCCTACTGCTCGGCGCAGAGCAACTCACGCCGGCACTCGAGAACATTTTGCTCGGCCTGAAGTCGGGACACCACTCGACCTTCCAGCTAGCGGCAGGCGAGGCCTTCGGCCCCCGCAATCCGGAGATGATCCAGCGTGTGTCGATGAAGACGCTGCGCGAGAACGGCATGGTCGGCGAGGATTTCACGCTCGGCAACCTGATCGAGTTCAACGCGCCGGACCGCGGCCGCTATGCGGGCGTGCTGAAGGAAGTCGGCGAAACCTCGGCGCTGTTCGACTTCAATCACCCGCTGGCGGGACAGGCCATTACATTCGAAGTGAAAATCATCGAGATTCTGTAACTATGAGCATTACCGATATACTGTCTGCCGACGCCGAAATCCTGCTCGCCCAGCCGCGCGGTTTCTGCGCCGGCGTCGATCGCGCGATCGAGATCGTCGAGCGCGCGATCGCGATGCATGGCTCGCCGATATACGTGCGTCACGAGATCGTGCACAACAAGTACGTGGTCGAGGATCTCAAGAAGAAGGGCGCGATCTTCGTCGAGGAGCTCGAGGAAGTGCCTTCGGGCAATACTGTGATCTTCAGCGCGCACGGTGTGTCGAAAACGGTGCGCGACGAGGCCGACGTGCGGGGCCTGCGCATCTACAACGCGACCTGCCCGCTGGTCACTAAGGTCCACGTCGAGGTTGCGAAGATGGGCCAGGATGGCGTCGACATCGTGATGATCGGCCACAAGGGCCACCCAGAGGTCGAGGGCACCATGGGCCAGGTCGAGCGCGGCATGCACTTGGTGGAGAGCGTCGAGGACGTGCCCGCGCTGGAACTGCCCAATCCCGAGCGCGCCGCGCTGGTCACGCAGACCACCCTCTCGGTCGACGACGCAGCCGAGATCATCGGCGCGCTCAAGAACAAGTTCCCCGCGATCCGCGAGCCGAAGAAGCAGGACATCTGCTACGCCACGCAGAATCGCCAGGACGCGGTCAAGTTCATGGCGCCGCAATGTGATGCGGTGATTGTGGTTGGCAGCCCGAACAGCTCAAATTCGAGCCGGCTGCGCGAGGTCGCGGAAAAGCGCGGCGTCGAAGCCTATATGGTCGACTCGCCGGACCAGATCAACCCAGCTTGGGTAGTCGGCAAGCGGTGCATCGGCGTGACGGCGGGTGCCTCGGCACCCGAGGTGCTCGCCCAGGCCGTGATCACGCGGCTGCGCGAACTCGGCGGGCGCAACGTGCGCGCGCTCAAAGGCATCGAGGAAAACGTCTCGTTCCCGCTGCCGCGCGGGCTTAACCTGCCGCTCGCCGTTTGAGCTCCTGATTTTCCCCTTATTTGTGTGTCGGATCAATTCAGCGATCCGATCGTCTCTCGACAAAGCGTAAGCGTCTCGTGAACCCGCACTTATGGATTTGAAGAAAACGAGGTACAGGTAGCGTTTTCAGCTTGCTGGAGACGCGATGGACTGGATTTGGCACATCGAAGCGACGCAACGGGAAGGCAAGACGTTGTCGTCATATGGGCGAGAGTATGGACTCTCGGTGCACGGTCTGTATAAAGCGAGGCGGCGAATGTGGGCGGCGACCGACGCGGCGCAGAAGAAGGCACGCAAGCCAACGGGAATGGCGCGGGATGCTGTCTTAGCATTCACTGAAGTAAAAGTGAGTTCGGCACTAAGTGGTACCGCGCCATGCGCGCTTGTGGGCGCGCCTGCCCAACGGCGTGAGCGTCGAGTTCTTGTATACGATTGCCGACGTTGATCTGCTGATGGCGATGATGGATTCGTTGGAGAGAACAGCACGTTCCGCTTCGACGACGATGTGAAGGTGTACTTGCATCGGGATGCAATCGATTTGCGCAAGCGTATCAACGGGCTGGCGGTGCTGGTCGAGCAATCGATGAAGCTCGACGCGTCCGGGTGAGCGGTGTACGGGCTCCGAAACCGGTTTGGGCTATTGATAAAACGGCTCGAGGCGGATCCTTTTTTCTGGCCCCGCACGGCAAAGATCGTCGAGTTGAGCCCGCAGTAGCTTCACTGGTTGCTCGAGGTGATCGACCTGGCGGCAATGCGCAAACATCCTGAACGGTTGCGTCACTGCGACACGATGGCGACTGTTACAAAATGACGCAAAAGCAATGCTGAATAAGTGCCTGCATTTGTCAAGCCCGCGAAGCGAATCGATCATGAACGAAATTGTCTTGGTTTGTTTTCGGTCATCCTGGGTGCCGTTCAGATGGTCGGCGGGCCCCAGGCCCGGTTCTCGCCCGTTACGGGGGCACCTGTGCCATCAATTGTGCGCGGCACAGATAAACGTGACTCTCTTGAAATTTGAGTGGGTTAGGCGACATATGGGTTGATCTTCGAGAAGTCGAGCTTACCGGCGATCAGAAACAGCACGGTGCGTATGGTCGTGAGGTTGATGTATCCGCGCGCCTTTTGCTGGGCGGCCTGGAAGAGTCTGTTGATGGCTTCCAGGAAGCCGTTGGTCTGACGCATCTGGGTCCAGGCGACGATGCCGTCGAAATGACTGCCGATCATGTGGTCGACGTCCTTCATCGGATCGACCTTCGAGTGCATGACGTTCGTGCACCACTGCTCGCGCATTTCCGCGCATTTCGCTGACGACGTTGATCTGCTTGCGATAGCGCCACGTGCGGGCGGTCCGCTTGATCGTGACGTTCACGATCAGGGCATCGAGATCGGTGCGTTGCGCGGCGGTCAGCCGGTCGCGATCCTTCAGCAGCGACCATCGCAATCCCCTGAGTTCCGGATCGGTTCGCTGCTCGATTCGCCGCAATTTGGTCCACGGCTTTCGATCGACGCATGAGCGTAAGCGACTCGGCATGGCCGTCGTAGACGCCAGCAACGATCGACGCCAAATTGGTGTCCATCATTTCGAAAATAATGAACACCAATTTGTTAGACACAGAGAAGCCGGGTAGTCGCAAAGGACGACCGAACCATAGTCCTGAGTTCCGGCGTCGCATAGCAATCGCCGTGTGCGAGCCAGGTGTTTCAGTCGCCAAACTGGCCCGCGAGCAGGTCTGAATGCGAATCTGGCGTTTACCTAGCGGCACCGGTATCGTGCCGAGCAAAAAGGGGCGTCAGAGTCAACGCTGCTGCCAGTGACGGGGGGGGCCGTGAGCGATATGAGATGAGGCCGGAAGGTCATCGCAGCGCCACCAATCAAACCGGAGATCGCGAAACCGGTGGCACGATTGAAGTCCGGATCCAGACGAGCGGTGGTCAAGGTCGATGGCGTTGTCAACCCCGATATGCTGCGAACCGTATTCCAGAGCCTGCGATTATGATCTCTTTGCCTACCGGTACACGTATCTGGCTTGCGGCGGGCGTCACCGATACGCGTTTCAGATTCCAGGGACTGGCTGCGAAAGTACGACAGCGCTCGAAGAAAATCCGCTGGGGTGTGGTCCACCTATTCATCTTCCGTAGGGTGCCGCGCGGCGATCTCGTCAAGATGCTGTGAGCCACTGATGACGGGCTCTGGCCGCTTGCAAAGCAATTGGAGCGAGGTCGGTTGATCTGATCGCAGGCCGACGGTGGCAAGATCCATCTGACGAGCGCTCAGTTGTCGATGTTGCTCGAGCAGCGGGCATCGATCGAAGAACAACAAACCTCGTTGGAGAAAATGGTGCAGGAGCTGGCTGCGCGTGATCAGGAGATCCAACGCGCTGAAGGCGCTAATCGACAAGCTCAAACGCATGCACTTCGGTCGCATGTCCGAGCAACTCGATCGCCAGATCGAGAACCTCGAAACCCGGCTCGGGGTTCTGATGGCCGGGGGCGCGGCGCTGTCGATATGCAGCATGCGAAGACGGGCAAGGACAAGCCCGCGAGCAGCAAGAAACCGCGTCTCGCGGGTGCCACTGCCGCCGCATCTGCTGCGCGAAGAGATCGTGCTCGAACGCGATCCGCCCGAAGTGTGGCACTGAGATGCTGATGCTCGGTGAGGACGTGTCTGAGCAACTTGCCCGTGTCGCGGCAGCGTTCAAGGTGATCCGCACGATCCGGCGCAAGATGCTCTGCCCGAGCTGCGG
>JAYFSB010000143.1:0-5431 GCA_040946865.1 Burkholderia sp. | reverse complement strand
ATCCGCCCGCATGCTGGCTCGCCGATCTCGCCGACCAGGCCGAGTATGCCGCTGCGCGCCGCGTGCTGCTCGACCGGCCGCCCGCACAGTTCGAGGCCAGCGGGGTGGTGGTGCGTCGCGGGGTGGCGCGCTCGAGCGACGGCACCGCGGTGCCGTATACGCTGATCGGGCCGCGCAATACGCTTGACGGCGAGACCGACGCGCAAGGCGCGACGCGGCGCATTGCGCGCCCCTGCCTCCTGTCGGGCTACGGTGGTTTTGCGATCCCGAACCTGCCAGCCTACAGCGACGCGCTCGGCATCGCCTGGCTGGAGCCTGGCGGCGTGGCCGCCTTCGCGCACATTCGCGGCGGCGGCGAATTTGGCTCGCGCTGGCATACCGATGCACAGCGCGAACAGCGCCAGCGCTCCTTCGACGATTTCATTGCGGTGGCCGAGCACCTGATCGACAGCGGCGTGACCACGGCCGCGCAGCTCGGCATTGAGGGCGGCAGCAACGGCGGCCTGCTGGTGGCGGCCTGCATGGTGCAGCGGCCCGAGCTGTACGGCGCGGTGCTGTGCCAGGTGCCGCTGCTCGACATGCAGCGCTACCCGAAGCTGCCCGCGGGCGCTGCCTGGCTCGACGAATACGGCGACCCCGACGACGCGTTGCAGGGTGCCGCGCTGGCCGCCTATTCGCCGTATCACCGTGTTCGCGCGGACCGCATATATCCGCCACTGTTGCTGAACACCTCGACGCGAGACGATCGCGTGCATCCCGCCCATGCGCGCAAGATGGCCGCGCGCATGCAGTCGCTCGGTCACGAACAGGTCTGGTATTGGGAGAATACCGACGGTGGCCACGGTAGCGCCGACGATCTGGAGCGCGCCGCATCGGATGCGGCCGATTTCGGCTTCCTCTGGGTGCATCTGGGGCCGTCACCGGCGAAGCCTGGAGGCTGATAGCGGGGAGAGAAGGCAGCGAGGAAACTTGCCGCCTGCCGCACGCGATGCGCTTCGCGTGACGGTGATAGCGCCGTGCGCGCGGTGGCTGTAACGTCGCGAAAGTTTTGACACTGTTTAGCGGCGGAATTAGACTTCTATTGAATTTCGAGTGTGTGGTAAATTGCCCGATTTGCACGTGAACGACGGTAGTCATGCTCGACGCGGCTGCGAAGCGGTTGACGGTCAACATCGATTTCGTTGCCGGCGGTCGCGTCCCGCATCCAGAGATCGCCGGCGGCCATCCCGTGCACAACACTGTTGTCAAGTGCTACCGGCACTTGAACTTCTTCCAGCACGATTGCTGTCTCGAAGAGCACACGCCTCGCATCAAGCTGCCTGACGGCCGCGTGGCGCTCATCGAGCCCGAGTGGGCCGGCCAAGTCAAGGGCTTCACGCTGCTGCTCGAGGCAATGGTGCTGATGCTCGCCCAGCCGATGTCGTTCACCGCAATCGACCGCACCGTTGACGAAACGCCCTACCAGCGAGTACACAACTACCTGACGCTCGTGACTGATGCGCTCGAACGCAAAGTCGTGTTCGTGACCGAAGGCAAGGATGCTGCGACGATCGAAGCGTTCGTCGAGAGCCTGCGCGGGCATGGGGGAGAGCCCGCGCAGATCGCATTGACATGCCGCAGGCGCTCATCAAAGGCGTCGAGACGAACCTGCCGAATGCTCGCGCATCACCTTCGACAAGTTCCACGTCTCGTCGCTTATGCATCGAAAGCCGTGGGCCCAATGCGGCGACCGAGCAGCGAACTGATCCGGAATTCAAGGGATTGTGATGGCCGCTGCTGAAGGATCGCGACCGGCTGACCGCCGCGCAACGCCCCGATCGCGAACGTTACGACCAAGCGAATCGCCCGCGCGTGGCGCTATTGCGAGCAACTTCGGAGATTCTCGATCGCAAGCAGATCAACGTCGTCAGCGAAATGCTCGAGTAAATGGTGCACGAACGTTATGCGCTCGAAGGTCGATCCAATGAAAGACATCGTCCGCATGATCCCCAGTCATGTCTACGGCATCATCGACTGGGCCCAGACGTGACAGACCAACGGCTTCTTGGAAGCCATCAACGGAGACTCTTCCAGACCGCCAAGCGAAAGGCGCACGGATACACCAACCTCACGCGCCATAAGCTATAAAGCGCTATGGAATTCCCCCGGCTGGAGGTAGTTCCATCTATTACACACCACCGCCTCTTTCATGCCTCTGGTTCCTGCTCGTCGCTTGACTCGGGTTCGTCCAGTACAGGGGTATTCGATCTGCGGGTGATGAGCAACAACGGGCCTTTCTGTCCCGGTTCTTCCTGTAGCGTATACTCGGGCAGGTCTTTGGCCTCGATTAGCTTGCGCATCATGCGGCAAAACTCCTTGAATGATTCAGCGCTTCCACTGCGCTCGTAAATGGTCTTAAAGGCCCATTTTGCATCGGTCTTGCCAGCAGCTCGGCGAGCAAGGCGGTACACAAAGCGACCAAGGCCGGGTTCAATCAAAAAGTAGTCGGGATGTGCCGTCAGAATGTCAGGTTTTGCGCCGGACGTAACCTCTCGATAAATCCAGTCCGGGGCCGTGATTTCGATGCTGCTCACTTTGCCGGTATCGGTGCGTGATACAACCCTGTACAGCCCTATCAATCCTTCGGATTCCACCTCGCGGACGTTACGCTTGCCGTTCCGCGAGGGGGGGTCTCTAACGCTCTTAATCATCGTCCCTTGCAGCCGATCTAGTGCGGCCTCAATGTCATCGGCTTGTCACCCACGGCGGCAGACATTTGGCAATGTCACTGGTGTGCGGTACAAACTTGTGCCGGGCATTTGCCAACGGCCAACCTTAAACAGATTCATGGACTCGGTGAGGTGAAAAACCATCATCAGCACTATGTCGTAGTCCAAAATAGAAGTCATGCCATCCGGCCCGGCTTTCACTTCTACATAGCCCTCAGTAAGTTCATATCGAATGACTTCACCGGCTCGCTTGTCACGTTTGGATAACCGAAACAGTGCAATGTTCATCAAGCTGTGGTTGTCTTTCGTTGCTACGTCGTATAGGCCCGGTACGAAAAAATCAGGTTGCCGGTCGTTCTCTGGTGGCCGCCGCATTGGGGTTTTAGCTGGAACTGGCGGCTTTGGTGGTGTCGGGGGGCGTAACGCTTCCTGTTCAGCGCGTAGCCTTTCCTCGGTGTCTCGAATGACTCGCCCGGAAGCGCTGCGTCTTTTATCTTCTTACGGTAGGCTGCGTGTGTTTCTTCGAGGCGTGACAGTAGGTTGCCGCCTAGCAGATTGCCAATTGGCTTTACCCACTCATGCTAAAACTTTTTTACGGAACTGCGCTCCGAAGTCATAGACGAAATCTATCGTTCTTAAGGCACCATTTTTTCTAAGATGAATTGATTTCATTTTCTTACCCTTTACGCCTGTAACACGTTGGCGTTTCAACCGACACACCCAAAGGAGGTGCCACGGCGACTATGACAACACGCCGCGACACCGATGATCTAGAAAATAAGACAGTACCAGCGGAACGGCTGATTTTTGCGCGAAACTTCCGCAAAGCCCGTAAGGCAGCCAAGCTCACGCAACGAGCAATCAAGGGCAAGACAGGGTTCGCGCAGTCATTCATGGATCAGTGAAGTAAAGACGGGGCGAAGCACTATCAACCTCGACAAACATGGCCATTCTTGCTGACACTCGTTGGTGTTCCTCTCTGGCAACTGCTCGTCCCATAACCGGCCCAACCTTCCTACGCTCGCCTCCAAAAAGACCCCGCACCTTCGCGGGTTTTTTTTGTTTTTTTACCTTTTAGCTTGCACATTTTATATGTCTACAGACTATCTGTAGTCTCTCATGGAACGATAGTTGTTGTAGGCTGCACAAAATGTAAAATATGAACGATTTATCTGCCATACCCAAACCATCCAGTCTCTCTATAAACCGAACCGAACATTGCTGAAAAGCTACGCCGCGAATCTGGGTCGTTGGTCTACTGGCTGTTGTTGGACGATCCACTGGTTATTGAAATAATGCTTAATCCGGACGGTACTCTATGAGTAGAACGTCTTTGGATGACCATGCAGAAAATAGGCACTATTGGCGCGTCGCAAGCCGAGTCCTTAATGGGCACTGTCGCATCGACATTAAAAACGTAAATTACATCCGAAAATCCGATTCTTGAATGTGAAATACCGCCAGATTTTATGAGCGCTCGGTTTAAGCGCATTACTACCGCCAGTAGTTTCCGGGCCAATTCGTAAAAAATCGGGGCATGTGTTCACGCTGACAAACTACGTTGATAGCGGAATTATGACGATTGCCGAGTGTGAATCTATTAGCTGGGCCGTTCGCAATCGCCAAGACATACTTGTGGTACGGTGGTACTGGCACCGGAAAAGCCACGTTCACAAACGCAATTATTGACGAAATAGCCCAATCATTCCCGGATGAACGTTTAGTCGTTATTGAGAACGCTGGGGAACTTCAACCTAAATCGCCAAATGTGGTGGTTCTACGCTCGACTGATTTTATCGATATGACGCGACTACTCAAGGCAACGCTACGTCTGAGGCCTGACCGGATCATTGTCGGCGAAGTCCGCGACGGTGCGGCTTTGGCATTACTTAAGGCATGGAACAACTTGTGGCAGAAGTCACCGCTGCGTCGATGCAAGCGCTTATTGCGGAGGCCGTTAATTTGATCGTTGCGATTGAAAAAACAGCGACCATTAGGCGAATAAAGGAAGTCGTCAAAGTCATAGGGCACGACGGCGTTAATTACACAACAAAACCCATCTGAGGATTTAAAAAATGATTGCAACCGTTTCGGCTTCGCCGCTCGCGTTGAGAAGTTCGTGCCGTTTTGACCAGCCCTGTTTTCTGGCTTGCGGTCGTCGCTCTGATACTTATTTTTGGTGTCATCAACCCCGCCCATGCAGCAGACGCCACCGAAGGCGGTGGCGCCGGTCTGCCGTGGGAAGGCCCATTAAACAAACTCAAGCAATCAATCAGAGGCCCTGTCGCGTTCGTGATTGCTCTGCTCGGCATCATCGCTTGCGCGCGCGACCCTGATTGGGGGTGGTGAGGTTTCCGAGTTTACCTGTCCAATCATTTATGTGGTTCTGGTGGTCTGCATCATCGTTTTTGCCAACACCTTGCTGACCGGCGCGCTGTTCTCTGGTGCCGTTGTTCCGCATGACGCGGTAATCAGTGCGGCCGAACTGGCCAAGGCCGCCGCCATGACTGAAATCGGGGATAAGTAATGGAAAGCTCGGAATTGCGCCGTCTGACGCCATTCCACCGGGCGCTACACCGTCCGCAGCAAATCATGGGAGGCGAGCGCGAATTAAGGCAATGCTGATCAAGTCCACCCTCCCCGTGGGCCGGATGCGACAACGATACTCAAATTCCGACGTCTGCTTGAGAAGCACAAGCTCGGCGAGGCAATCTTTGCAGGGA
>JAYFSB010000142.1:0-5477 GCA_040946865.1 Burkholderia sp. | reverse complement strand
AAGGTCGATCCGATGAAAGACGTCGCCCGTATGATCCGCAGTCATGTCGACGGCATCGTCGCCTGGACCCAGACGCGTCAGACCAACCGCTTGCTGGAAGCCATCAACGGACTCTTCCAGGCCGCCAAGCGAAAAACGCGTGGATACATCAACCTCACGACCATGCGCACCATACTGTTTCTGATCGCCGGCAAGCTCGACTTCTCGCAGATCAACCCCCATGTCGCGTAACCCACTCAAATTTCAAGAGAGCCAAATCGATGCCGTTCATGAACCACGGATCGCTGATACCCAAAGCCGTCTCGAACAACTTGCTATGCATGACTATCATCGCTCACGTGCAAATCGGGCAATTTATCACCCACTCGAAATTCAACAGAGACAAAAAGCGGGCCGCAAGCGCTCGGACGTTCCCGAGGCGGACTGAGCACCAAACTGCATTCATTTGGCGGTGGATTCGAAGGGTCGCCTACATCTCGTGCGCGGCGCAACTGGTCGAGCATCTGCGTACCGGAGCGGTTATCGCAGACAAGGGCTACGATGCTGACCATTTCGCGCAACGAATTCGGGCCACCCGTGCAAAGGTCGTGATTCCCACGCGTTCGAATCGCAAGACAAAACGCTGCTACAATTATGTGTTTCCCCGTGTCAGAATAGCTGTCACCCGAATAGGATCTGGAAATTCGGGGCGCAATGAGAACGAGAAGTGGCAAAGTCCGGACAGGCATTCAAGGACAAGGTGGTTGCAAGGTTGCTGCCGCCGGAGAGCGCGTTGGTTGAAGATGTCGCGTAGGAAACACGCGTGAACGTGGGCACGCTGGAGCGTTGGCGCAGTGAGTCGCTGTCCAAGCCCGCTCGCGGGCGGGACTGGACAGCTGCATCGCGACTGGACGCCGTGCTCATCACTGCCGCGCTGGGCGAGACATCGCGCAGCGCATGGTGCCGCGAGAACGGCGTGTATCCACAGGAGCTTGCTGCCTGGCGGGACGCAGCCACCCAGGCGTTGGCCGACCCGCAGGACGTGCGTGCCACGCCTGGGCAAACGAAGGCGGATCGCCGACGGATCAAAGAACTCGAGCGCTGGCCGAAATGACCGCCTTGTTGGTGCTGTCAACAAAACTCGAGGCGATCTTCCACAAGGGAGAGGACGAATGATCGGTCTAGGGGATCGCCAGATAACTGCCCGAAATATCGAAGTGGCTCATCAGGCCGGTGTACGGTTGCGCCTGGCTTGCGAGACTGCCAGCATTGACGTGCGCAACCCTGCAACGCTGGAAGGCCCGGGATGGGCTGCAAACCGGCGACCGTCGGCCGCAGGCGGTTCATATCCCAAGCCAGCCGCATGCGCTGACCAAACCGGAGCGTCAGGCTGTGCTCGCAGTCGCCAACGAACCGCGCTTCGCAAATATGCCGCCTGCGCGGATCGTGCCGGCGCTGGCCGACGAAGGCGTCTATCTGGCGAGCGAATCAATCTTCTGTCGGTTACTGCGGGCGTAAGGTCACCGCTCATCGCGGTCGGGCCAAAGCGCCCCAAGCCAGCCGCGAGCCGAGCACGCACATCGCGAGCGAAGTTCGCCAACCAAGTATGGTGCTGGGATATGACGTATTTGCCCGTCACCGTGGCCGACATGTGGTTCTGCCATGTACCTGATCATGGACATCTACAGCCGCAAGATCATTGCCTGGGAAGTGCACGGCGCCGACAATGCCGATCATGCCGGCCCGGTCGTTCAGCAGGCGGGCGTTGGTCGAAGGAATTGCCGCTGACGAGCAGCGCCCCGTTCTGCGCGGCCAAGTACCGTCCCGAGTTCCCGGCGCACCGCTCTGCAGACATGGACGCCGCCAGGCAAGGGGCGATGCGCTTCGTGCATTGGTGCCACAACGAGCATCGGCACAGCGGCATCCGTTACGTTACACCGGCGCAACGGCACGCCGGTGAAGACATCGCGATCTTCGCCACTCAGCACGAGCTCTACCAGGCCGCTCGCGAGCGGCATCCGGCGCGCTGGTCGAGCCAGACGCGCAACTGGACGCTTACCGGTTCCGTCGCGCTCAATCCCGAGCGCAGATTCCATCTGCCAAACGAGGTCAAAATCAGGGCTCATAAACAGACTCACGTTGCATGACAGAGGCGACAACTACCTCGACGAGCACCGGAGATCACCGGCATCACGGTCTACTTCGTTGATCCGCATAGCCCGTGGCAGCGCGGGCGCAACGAGAACACCAACGGGCTGCTGCGCCAGAGTACATGTCCAAGGGTACGGATCTGGCCGTATTCTCCCAGGCTGAGCTCGACTACATCGCCTGGCAGATGAACACCCGCCCGCGCAAGAGCTTGGACTGGACGTATCCGGCCAACTGTTCATGCCAGAATCATTCGATGTTCGTCAGCATCATCAT
Source organism: Burkholderia sp. (assembly GCA_040946865.1). GTDB lineage: Bacteria > Pseudomonadota > Gammaproteobacteria > Burkholderiales > Burkholderiaceae > Burkholderia. Next base: position 3,074 of record JAYFSB010000142.1, on the reverse strand, counting down.
GACATCGTTGCCTTGGGTGATGCCCTTCGGGCGCAACAGGCTTCTGTTGCACTTCAACCTTGAAACTGCCCCATCAATGCCGGCAGGAGCCGGCATTTTCCTTCCGGCAGGTGTCTCCATGGCTGTCAATTTCCCTTCGATCGATCCCGCGCAACTGCATCCCGTCGCCGGCATCACGCTAGGCTGGGCCGAGGCCAACATCCGCAAGCCGAAATGCAAGGACGTACTCGTTATCTCGGTCGAGGAAGGCGCGACGGTGGCCGGCGTGCTCACCACGAATTGCTTCTGCGCGGCACCCGTGATCGTCTGCCGCGAGCACCTCGCGGCGGTGCGCGCCGGCGGCCCGGCGATTCGCGCGCTGGTGGTCAATACTGGCAACGCGAACGCCGGCACCGGCGAGCCGGGCCTGGCGGCGACCCGCGCGACCTGCGATGAACTCGCACGCCTGGCCGGCCTGCAGCCCTCGCAGGTGCTGCCGTTCTCGACTGGCGTGATTCTCGAGCCGCTGCCTCTCGATCGCCTGAAGGTCGGTCTGCCTGCCGCGCTGGCGAACAGGGCGGCCGCCAACTGGTTCGACGCCGCGCAGGCGATCATGACCACTGATACGCTGCCCAAGGCTGCCTCACGTCAAGTCACGATCGAGGATCACACGGTCACGCTGACCGGCATCAGCAAGGGTGCCGGCATGATCAAGCCGAACATGGCGACCATGCTCGGCTACCTGGCCTTCGACGCCAAGGTTGCCCAGCCCGTGCTTGACCAGCTGGTAAAGGAGGTCGCGAACCGCTCCTTCAACTGCATCACGATCGACGGCGATACCTCGACCAACGATTCCTTCATCCTGATCGCCTCGGGCAAGTCGAGTCTGCCGGCGATCGACTCGGTCGACTCGCCCGCCTACGCGGCGCTGCGCGAGGCCCTCACCGAGGTGGCGCAGACGTTGGCGCAGCTGATCGTGCGCGACGGCGAGGGTGCCACCAAGTTCATGACGGCGCAGGTCGAGGGCGGTCGCGACGTGGCGGAATGCCGGAAGATCGCTTACGCGATCAGTCATTCGCCGCTGGTGAAGACGGCGTTCTACGCCTCGGACCCGAACCTCGGCCGGATCCTGGCCGCGATCGGCTATGCTGGCGTGACCGATCTCAACGTCGGCAAGATTGACCTCTACCTCGACGACGTGCTGGTAGCCAAGGCCGGCGGCCGCAACCCGGCCTACCAGGAAGCCGATGGCCAGCGCGTGATGAAGCAAAGCGAGATCACGATCCGTGTGCTGCTGGGTCGTGGCGAGGCGAGCGCGACGGTCTGGACCTGCGACTTGTCGCACGACTACGTCAGCATCAACGCTGACTATCGCTCCTGAGTCGGTACACGGCGTGCCGTGCCGCCGCCAATGCCCGCTGACGTTGACTGGAATGCGGCGACAGCTTTCCGCTGGCGCAAGCGCTAGGCAGTGTTCACATTTACGACTGGCCCAAACGTGCAGGCAAGCGATGCAAACACGAGATAGCTCTCGGCAAGCTTGTCATATCGAGTGGAGACGCGGCGAAAATGCTGAATGCGATTGAAGAACCGTTCGACCAGGTTGCGTGTACGGTAGAGCACACGTAAGCGACTCGGCATGGCCGTCATAGACACCAGCAAAGATCGACGCCAAAGTGGTGTCCATCATTTTCAAGGTGATGGGCACCACTTTGTTAGACACAGAGAAACCGGGTAGTCGCAAAGGACGCCCGAACCATAGTCCTGAGTTCCGGCGTCGCATAGCAATCAGCCGCGTGCGAGTCAGGTGTTTCAGTCGCCAAACTGGCCCGCGAGCATGGTCTGAATGCGAATCTGGCGTTCACCTGGCGGCACCAGTATCGTGCCGAGCAAAGGGGCGTCAGAGGCAACGCTGCTACCAGTGACGGTCGTGAGCGATATGAGGCCAGCGGTCATCACAGCGCCACCAATCAAACCGGAGATCGCGAAACCGGCCGTACCCGTTGGCACGATTGAAGTCCGGATCGAACGAGCGGTGGTCAAGGTCGATGGCGTTGTCGACCCCGATATGCTGCGAACCGTATTGCAGAGCTTGCGATTATGATCTCTTTGCCTACCGGTACACGTATCTGGCTTGCGGCGGGCGTCACCGATATGCGTTTCGGATTCCAGGGACTGGCTGCGAAAGTACAGACAGCGCTCGCAGAAAATCCGCTGGGTGGGCCACTGATGACGGGCTCTGGCTGCTTGCAAAGCGGTTGGAGCGAAGTCGGTTTATCTGGCCGCAGGCCGACGGTGGCAAGATCCATCTGACGAGCGCTCAGTTGTCGATGTTGCTCGAGGGCATCGATTGGCGACAGCCTCGGCGTACCGTCGTGCGGGCGATGTTGTAACCCGTTCGAAAGGTTTATAAACATGCGTCGCATGTCCGATCATGCGCCACTTCCTGATACCGTTGCCGAGCTCCATGCCCTGGTGCTTGAGCAGCAGGCATCGATCGAAGAACAACAAGCCTTGTTCGAGAAAATGGTGCAGGAGCTGGCTGCGCGTGATCAGGAGATCGAACGCCTGAAGGCGCTAATCGACAAGCTCAAACGCATGCACTTCGGTCGCGAGTCCGAAGCAACTCGATCGCCAGATCGAAAACCTCGAAACCCGGCTCGAGGAGCTGACGGCCGGGCGCGGCGCTGTCGATGTGCAACATGCGAAGACGGGCAAAGACAAGCTCGCGAGCAGCAAGGAACCCGTCCCGCGGGCACCACTGCCGCCGCATTTGTTGCGCGAAGAGATGTAAGCAACTCGGCATGGCCATCGTAGACGCCAGCAAAGATCGACGCCAAAGTGGGATTCATCATTTTCGACTTTCTTGAAATCTGAGTGGGTGATAAATTGCCCGATTTGCACGTGCGTGACGGTAATCATGCATAGCAAGTTGCTCGAGATGGCTTTGGGGTATCAGCGATCCGTGGTTCGTGAACGGCATCGATTTTGACGGGGCTGCGAAACGATTGACGGTTAAGGCAATGCTGATCAAGTGTCTGCATTCGTGATGTCGCCAAGCCTGTGAAGCGAATCGATCATGAACGAAGTTGTCC
>JAYFSB010000141.1:0-5483 GCA_040946865.1 Burkholderia sp. | reverse complement strand
CTGAAGGTCACCAAGTCGAGCAGCAGCTTCTTGTTGGTGCTCGCCTTCGTGTCCGAAGACGGCAGCATGAACAAGTACGACCTCGCGAACTACGTAGCCTCGCACGTGGAGGATCCGATCAGTCGTCTGAACGGCGTCGGTACCGTCACGCTGTTCGGCTCGCAGTATGCGATGCGGATCTGGCTCGATCCGAACAAGCTGACCAACTACGCGCTGACGCCGGTCGACGTGACCAGCGCTATCACTTCGCAGAACGTGCAGATCGCGGGTGGCCAGATCGGTGGCACGCCGGCGGTACCGGGCACGGTAATGCAGGCGACCATCACCGAGCAGACCCTACTGCAGACACCCGAGCAGTTCGGCAATATCCTGCTAAAGGTCAACCAGGATGGTTCGCAGGTGCGCCTGAAGAATGTCGCGAAGCTAAGCCTGGGTGGCGAAAACTACAACTTCGACACCAAGTATAACGGCCAGCCGACTGCAGGTCTCGGTATACAGCTCGCCACCAACGCCAATGCGCTGCAAACGGCGAATGCGGTGCGCGCCAAGATTGACGAGCTGTCGAAGTACTTCCCGCACGGCCTGACCGTCAAGTACCCGTATGACACGACGCCATTCGTGCGCCTATCGATCGAGGAAGTGGTCAAGACGCTGCTGGAAGGTATTGTACTGGTGTTCCTGGTGATGTACCTGTTTTTGCAGAACCTGCGGGCGACGATCATCCCGACCATCGCGGTGCCGGTGGTGCTGCTGGGTACCTTCGCGATCATGTCGGCGGTGGGCTTCTCAATCAATACCTTGTCGATGTTTGGCCTGGTGCTCGCGATCGGCCTTTTGGTGGACGATGCGATCGTGGTGGTCGAGAACGTCGAGCGAGTGATGTCGGAGGAGGAGCTATCGCCGAAGGAAGCGACCAAGAAGGCGATGGGCCAAATCACTGGCGCGCTGGTGGGCGTGGCCCTGGTGCTGTCGGCGGTATTCGTGCCTGTGGCCTTCTCGGGCGGCTCGGTGGGCGCGATCTATCGCCAGTTCTCGCTGACCATCGTCTCGGCGATGGTGCTGTCGGTGCTGGTGGCCATGATCCTGACGCCGGCGCTCTGCGCGACCATCCTCCAGCCGATCCCGCAAGGGCATCACGAGGAGAAGAAGGGCTTTTTCGGCTGGTTCAACCGGACCTTCAACCGCAGCCGCGACAACTATCACAAGGGCGTGCAGCATGTGATTAAGCGTTCGGGTCGTTGGTTGATCATCTATCTGGTGTTGATCGTCGCGGTCGGGCTGCTGTTCGTGCGCCTGCCGAAATCTTTCCTGCCCGATGAGGACCAGGGTCTGATGTTCGTGATAGTGCAGACGCCCTCGGGCTCAACTCAGGAGACCACCGCGCGCACGCTGAAGAACATTTCAGACCACGTGCTCAACGACGAGAAGGACATCGTCGAGTCGGCGTTCACCGTGAACGGCTTCAGCTTCGCCGGCCGCGGCCAGAACGCGGGCCTGGTGTTCGTGAAGCTGAAGGACTACGCCTCGCGTCAGCATGCCAACCAGAAGGTGCAGGCGCTGATCGGGCGGATGTTCGGCCGCTACGCGGGCTACAAGGATGCGATCGTGGTCCCATTTAACCCGCCGTCGATCCCTGAACTCGGTACTGCCGCAGGCTTCGACTTCGAGCTGACCGACAACGCGGGCCTCGGCCACGAAGCGCTGATGGCAGCGCGCAACCAGCTGCTCGGCCTGGCCGCCAAGGATCCAACACTGCAGGGCGTGCGTCCGAACGGCCTGAACGATACGCCGCAGTACAAGGTTGATATCGACCGCGAGAAGGCCAACGCGCTCGGCGTGACGGCATCCACGATTGACCAGACCTTCTCGATCGCCTGGGCCTCGCAGTACGTCAACAATTTCCTCGATACGGATGGTCGTATCAAGAAAATGTACGTGATGGCCGATGCGCCGTTCCGCGCCACGCCGGAAGACTTGAATATCTGGTACGTGCGCAATGGCGCGGGCGGGATGGTGCCGTTCAGCGCCTTCGCGACCGGCCACTGGACCTACGGTTCGCCAAAGCTGGAGCGCTACAACGGCATCTCGGCGGTAGAAATCCAGGGCCAAGCGGCACCGGGCAAGAGTACCGGCCAGGCGATGACGGCCATGCAAGCGCTCGCACAAAAGCTGCCGGTCGGTATCGGCTACTCCTGGACGGGTCTGTCGTACCAGGAAATTCAGTCGGGTTCGCAGGCACCGATCCTCTACGCGATCTCGATCCTGGTGGTGTTCCTCTGTCTGGCGGCGCTGTACGAAAGCTGGTCGATCCCGTTCTCGGTGATCATGGTGGTGCCGCTCGGCGTGATCGGCGCACTGCTGGCTGCGACGCTGCGCGGTCTCGAGAACGACGTGTTCTTTCAGGTCGGCCTGCTGACCACGGTGGGCCTGTCGGCAAAAAACGCGATCCTGATCGTCGAGTTCGCGCGCGAGCTGCAGGTCGGGGAGAAGATGGGGCCGGTCGAGGCGGCGCTGGAGGCGGCAAGGCTGCGGCTGCGCCCGATCCTGATGACCTCGCTCGCGTTCATTCTCGGCGTGCTGCCGCTAGCGATCGGCAACGGTGCGGGTTCGGCTAGTCAGCACGCGATTGGTACCGGCGTGATCGGCGGGATGCTGACCGCGACCTTTCTCGCGATCTTCACGATCCCGATGATCTTCGTGAAGGTGCGCGTGATCTTCGGCGGCAAGAAGGAAGATGCTAATGAGGCACCGCGTCTCGTGCAGGAACACGCGCATCGTATGCAGGAAGGCGGCGAGGGTAACAAGGAGCATTGATGATGACTATGCGAAAACTCGTTTTGACTGCAATGGCATTCGCGCTCGTCGCCACGGGCTGTACAATGGCACCGCACTACCAGCGCCCCGATGCACCCGTGTCTGGCAGCTTCCCGTCTGACGGTGTCTACGCGACGCAGCCGGGTGCGGACGGCGCGCGTAGCGCCAATGGCCAGGCCGCCGCCGACATCGGCTGGCGCAACTTCTTCGCCGATCAGCGCCTGCAGGCGCTGATCGAGATCGCGTTGAAGAACAACCGCGATCTGCGCGTATCGGTGCTCAACATTGAGGCGGCGCGCGCGCAGTATCAGATTACGCGTGCCGGGCTGTTCCCGACGCTGGACGGCACCGGAAGCGGCAGCACGCAACGGCTTCCGGCCGGTGTCTCTACCACGGGGGTGCCGCTCATCACGCGCAGCTACAACATCGGCCTGTCCGCCTCGTGGGAGCTGGACATGTTCGGCCGGATCCAGAGCCTGAAGGACCAGGCCTTGGCGCAGTACCTGTCGACTGCGCAGGCCCGCAAGGCGGCGGAGATCTCGCTGATCTCGCAGGTGGCGGACCAGTACTTGATGCTGCAGTCGATGGACAACCTGTTCAAGGTCACTGAAGACACGCTGAAGACTGTCCAGGACTCCTACAACCTGACCAAGCTGCAGTTCAACAACGGCACGGGCTCGGAACTGGACCTGCGCCAGGCGCAGACGGTAGTCGAGCAGGCGCTAGCAGCTCAGCAGGCCGAGGCGCGCGACCGTGCGCAAGCCGTGAACGCGCTGGTGCTGCTGATCGGCGAGCCGCTGCCCGACGATCTGCCGGCCGGTCTGCCGCTGGATTCGCAGAACCTGCTGACCGACATCCCGGCGGGCCTGCCCTCGGACCTGCTGACGCGCCGTCCGGACATCATGGAAGCGGAGCAAACGCTGCTGGCGGCCAATGCGAATATCGGGGCGGCCCGCGCGGCCTTCTTCCCGAAAATCTCGCTGACGGCCGCGTTCGGCACGGCGAGCCCGACGCTGGGGGGCCTGTTCAAGGCGGGCACGATGGCATGGTCGTTCGCGCCGAATATCGCCCTGCCGATCTTCGAGGGCGGCTCGAACATCACGAACTTGGATCTTGCGCACGTGCAGAAGCGCATCGAGATCGCGGACTACGAGAAAGCGATCCAGACGGCGTTCCGGGAAGTGTCGGACGGGCTGGCGGCACGCGGCACCTACGACCAGCAGATCGCCGCGCTGGCACGCAACGAAGAGGCGCAGCAGCGTCGCTACGATCTGTCGGACCTGCGCTATCGCAATGGCGTGGACAGCTACCTGACTGTCCTGACGGCCCAGACGGACCTGTACACGGCACAGACCACGCTGATCTCGGCGCGCCTCGTGCGCTGGACCAACCTGGTCGACCTGTATCGTGCGCTGGGCGGTGGCTGGATCGAGCACAACGGCGACCAGCCGCGCGAAGCCGATGCCCTGGTTGACTACAGCAAAGCCGGCGGGGGCACCCGCGCCGGTCTCGCAGCCGGTAGCTGGGCTTTGATCCCAGCCGCCGGATTGAGCCGGTCGTGACCCGGCGGCAAGTCTCGCGCCGCCGGCCGCGACCCGCTCGATCCACTTAGCGAGCACAGCTCAGTTCGTCAATGCAGATCGACGTGCGTGAATCGAGATCGTGGCCGGCGTGCCGGATCTCGCATCCGGCCTGCTTCTGTAAGCGTAGTGCGAGGGCCGTCAAAATACTCTTCGTCACCCAGTCCATATGCTCGTCGCTGGATAACGCGGATCTTGTTGTTGAGTCCTTCAACGAAGCCGAGCGGCACCTTGTTCTCAGGTTTGCAATGAGCAGCGATTCGGCCCCAATGACGCCAGATCATTTCCGCGAACTTCTCGCACGGCTTCAGGCGCTGCCACTTCAAATTCGCCTTCCAGTTGTCGAAGAAATGACGTGCCCAACCTTCGCGTTCGTAGTCACCCAACTGTCGGAACGACTCCTTCAAGAGATGGGCAGTATTGAGTCGATGATTGGCGGCAAGCAGCGCCTTCAGCGACTACTTGCCGTCCGAACTCAGGTTCTCACGGTGCCCTTGTAGCAACACCTATTTTTTCAAGCTGCAAGCGATCCGGGAGGCATTGGAGCCAGGTGTGTCGGTATCGGTTGTCGCACGTCGGCACGACATCAACGCCAACGTCATATGCTCGGCGGTTTCAAGGTTGAAGTACAACAGAAGCCCGTTGCGCCCGAAGGGCATCCCCCGGTGCGCTTCAAGGTAGTTGTCGCCTCTGTCATGCAACGTGAGCCTGTTTATGAACCCTGATTCCGACCTCGTTGACAGATGGCATCACGCTCGGAATTGGGCGCGACGAAACCGATAGGCGTCCAGTTGCGCGGTCTGACCAGACCAGCGCGCCGGGATGCCGCTCACGAGCGGCCTGGTACAGCTCGTGCCAAGCGGCGAGGATCGCGATGTCTTCACCGGCGTGCTGTTGCGCCGGTGTGACGTAACGGATGCCGCTGTGCCCATGCTCGTTGTGGTGCCAATGCACGAGAAGCGTATCGCCCATTGCCTGGCGGCGTCCAGGTCTGCAAAGGCGTGCGCTGGGGACTCGGGACGGTACTTGGCCGTGCGGAACAGGGATTCGACGAACGCGTTGTCGTCGCTGACGCGCGGACGCGAATAC
>JAYFSB010000140.1:0-5509 GCA_040946865.1 Burkholderia sp. | reverse complement strand
GCTTCGCAGGCTTGACGACATCACGAATGCAGACACTTGATCAGCATTGCCTTAAGCATTTTCGCCGCGTCTCCACTTGATATGACAAGCTTGCCGAGAACTACCTCGTGTTTGCATCGCTTGCCTGCGCGTTTGGGTCAGTCGTAAATGTGAACACTGCCTAGGATCTGTTTATATTTGATAAAATTTGTTTATACCCTATCTTTTGTGTAACAAGACAGTATGGTATGAACGTTACTGAGTGACGAAATATGGAACAAGGTCCGAGCTATCCTTCCGGACAAAGAAGGCGACCGTGGCCGAACGGCATCCAACAATCGCTGGTTCCTCGAAGCAGTGCTGTGGATTGTCCGAACCGGCCGTCCATGGCGCGATCTTCCCGCGGAATTCGGCCGATGGCATACGGTATATATCCGTTTATATCCGTTTCTCGCGCTGGCGAAGCCAGGGTGTCTGGCCCCGCGGGTGGCGGATGCTTTGGCAGGCGAGACGGAAATCGAGCACATCCTTATCGATTCGATGCTCGTGCGAGCACACCAGCATTCGGCCGGGGCCTTAAAAAAAGTGGCTCGCTTGAAATTTAAGTGGGTTATGGGACATGTTGGTTGATCTTCGAGAAGTCGAGCTTGCCGGTGATCAAAAACAGCATGGTGCGCATGGTCGTGAGGTTGGTGTGTCGTCCCGCCGCGCGCCTTTCGCTTGTGGCGGGCGCCCTGGAAGAGTCCGTTGATAGCTTCCAGGAAGCCGTTAGGCTGACGCGTTTGGGTCCAGGCGACGATGCCGTCGACATGACTGCGGATCATGCGGGCGACGTGCTTCATCGGATCGACTTTCGAGCGCATGACGTTCGTGCACCACTGCTCGAGCATTTCGCTGACGACGTTAATCTGCTTACGATCGAGAATCTCCCGAAGTTGCTCGCGATAGCGCCACGCGCGGCGGTCAGCCGGTCGCGATCCTTCAGCAGCGGCCATCCGCAATCTCTTGAGTTCCGAATCGGTTCGCTGCTCGATTCGCTGCATTGGGTCCATGGCTTTCGACGCATGAGCGACGACGTGAAACTTGTCGAAGGCGATGTGAGCATTCGGCAGGTTCGTCTCGATGCCTTTGATGAACGCGGGCGACATGTCAATGCTGACCGACGTGATCTGCTCCGGCTCTCTCCCATGCTTGTGGCGAACGCTTCGATCGTCGCAGCATCCTTGCCTTCGGTCATGGACACGACTTTGCGTTCGAGCGCATCAGCCACGAGCGTCAGGTAGTTGTGTCTGCGCTTGGTAGGACGTTTCGTCGGCGGCAATGCTCGTCATGTCGGACAGGTCTATCTCAGCGAGCACGAGTTCGACATAGCGTTTGCAGATGGCGTGCACCCGATGCCGGGACTCGCCGGCGGTACGGGCGACTGCGGTGAACGACATTTGTTGGGCGAGCATCAGCACCATGGCCTCGAACAGCAGCGTAAAGCCTTGAGCTCGCCGGCCCACTTTGGGCTCGACGAGCGCCATGCAGCCGTCAAGCAGCTTGATGCGAGGCGTGCGCACTTCGAGAAAGCAAGTCGTGCTGGAAGAAGTTCAAGTGCCGGCAGCGCTTGACAACGGTGTTGTGCACGGGATGGCCACCGGCGATCTCTGGATACGGGAAGCGACTGCCGATAATGAAATCGATACCGTTCACGAACCACGGATCGCTGATATCCAAAGCCGTCTCGAACAACTTGCTATGCATGATTACCGTCGCTCACGTGCAAATCGGGCAATTTACCACCCACTCGAAATTCAACAAAGGCTCAAAAAACTCGAGGCGATCTTCCACAAGGGAGAGGACGAATGATCGGTCTCGGGGATCGCCAGATAACTGACCGAAACATCAAAGCGGCTCATCAGGCTGGTGTACGGTTGCGCCTGGCTGGGCGAGGAGAGACTGCCGACATTGAATCCGTGCGCACCCTGCAACGCTGGAAGGCCCAGGATGGGGCTGCAAACCGGCGACTGTCGGCCCGTAGGTGGGTTCATCCCAAGCCAGCAGCGCATGCGCTGGCCGACGAAGGCGTCTATCTTGCGAGCGAATCAACTTTCTGTCGGTTACTGCGGGCGCAAGGTCAGAACGCTCATCGCGGTCGGGCCAAAGCGTCCCAAGCTAGCCGTGAGTCGAGCACGCACATCGCGAGCGCAGTTCGCCAAGTCTGGTGCTGGGATATGACGTATTTTCCCGCCACCGTGGCCAGCATGTGGTTCTTCTACCTGTACCTGATCATGGACATCTCAGCCGCAAGATCATCGCCTGGGAAGTGCACGGCACCGACGATGCCGATCATGCCGTCCGGGTCGTTCAGCGGGCGGCTGGCCGAAAGGATTGCCGCTGGACGAGCAGCGTCCCATTTTGCACGGCGACAACGGCTCTACGCTGAAGGCCACGAGACGGTGCTGACGATGCTTCACTGGCTCGGCGTGAAGCCCTCGTATTCGCGTCCGCAACGGCAACGCGTTCGTCGAATCCCTGTTCCGCACGGCCAAGTAACGTCCCGAGTTCCCGGCGCACCGCTTTGCAGACCTGGACGCCGCCAGGCAATGGGCGATGCGCTTCGTGCATTGCTACCACACAACGAGCATCGGCGCAACGGCACACCGGTGAAGACATCGCGATCCTCGCCGCTCGGCACGAAGCTCTACCAGGCCGCTCGTGAGCGGGCATCCGGCGCGCTGGTCGGGCCAGAACGCGTAACTGGACGCCTACCGGTTCCGTCGCGCTCAATCCCGAGCGCGAGGCCATCGTCAACGAGGTCGGAATCAGGGATCATAAATAGGCTCACGTTGCATGACAGAGGCGACAACTACCTTGACGCGCACCGAGCTTGCTCCAATGAGACGCGGTCCGAAGCCCAAGGAGTCGGACCACGAGCTGCTCGAGGCGATCCGTGTTGATCTGGCTTGTACGCCGTTCGGCGGTGAAGGGGCGCGCCTGCGCATCCAGGACGACATCCGCGTGTCCCGAGCCCGTGTCTCGCCGCTGATGCGCGAACACGGCTTGCTTTCGCCCCACCGGCGACCGCAGAAACCGCCCAACGCTCATGATGGTCGAATTACGACTGATCAGCCTAATGAGATGTGGGGCACCGATGGTGCCAAGGTTCAAACCGTCAATGAGGGCCTGGTCTGGATCTTCGCTGCGGTCGATCATTGCGACGCAGGGTGCGTGGGCATCCATGTCACCAAGGTAGGCGACCGCTTTGCCGCACTGGGGCCAATCAGCTAAAGGGTGCACGAGCAGTTCGGATCGGTCGAAGCTGACGCCGGCCGTGGACTGTTCCTGCGAATAGATCACGGCTCGCAGTACACGTCGGACGACTTCCGCGCCCAGATCAAGTTCTGGGGGATTACGCCGAGCTACGCCTTCGTTGCCGAGCAACAGACCAACGGCGTCGCCGAGCGTTTCAATCGGACCATGCAGAAGCATGGCTATCCACGGGCGGCTGTTCAAAAACGTTGAAGAAGTTCGTGCTGCTGCCGTCGCGTTCAAGGATTGATACAATCACAAACGGCGTCTCGAAAAACTGGGCCTCAAGTCCTCCCTCGAAGCCCGTCAGGCAGCGCTCTTGCCACTTGCCGCCTGATCGCAAAATCGTGGCTAAATAACCGGATCCGGTACACGAGGAGCTATCCACGCCGGAGTAGATGCACTACGCTATGTCGGGGTAAGTCGAATTTAGATGAAAACCGTGGGTCAAGATTCGGTGAACATCAACAACAAGCTTTTCTGCGCGGCGAGCGGCACGAGCACGAATGCGGTCGGCGCGCGCGGGAAGGGGCAGCGGAAAGTCATGTGAGGTCTCCTGGCGAGGGCGGATGGAGCATGGACAGGGGCGAACCAGCAAGGGCGGACGGTACCTCCTGCCGTGTCCACTCCCTCAAGGAATGCGAGGCCGGCGGCGGCACACGCGCCGGGTGAATCGATACGAATGCCGAAACGAATCGACCGACCGGCGGAAACGGGGTGAGCATCGCGTCGTCCTCAGTCGCTGTCGTCGACGCCATGCGCGCCGTCGTCCGGACCATAGTCGCAAGCGGAGCCGAGCGTATCGCCGATCCCCGCCACCGAGCCGCCGTCGCGCACCGTGTGCTGCAGCACCAGCGCGGGCGCAGCATGGGTCCCGCCAGCCCGGCGTTCGGCCAGGTGTCGCCAAGCCGAGCGGCCGATCTCACGATTCGGCGTGGCGACGCTGGCCAGCGGCGGTGCCAGCAGTTCGCCGATCGCGAGGCCGTCGAAACCGAGCACCGAGATGTCGTCGGGCACGCGAAATTTCGCGCGGCGCAGCCCGCGCATTACCATCATCGCCAGTCGGTCGTTGCTGCAGAAAATTGCGGTGGGGCGCGTCGCGCTCGAGGCCAGGTGCGCAAGCACTGCGTTGGGCAGCTCGGGTGCGTTGAAATCGACCTCCAGCGCCGGCAGTGGCTCGAGCCTGTGATCGGTGAGCGCCTGCGCGTAGCCAAGATGGCGCTGCTTGGCACGATCCGAGGCGGCCAACGAGCCGACCAGCATCAGTATGCGGCGATGGCCGCGCGCGATCAGGTGGCTCACGCCGTCGTAGGCGGCCTGGCGGTTGTCGACTGCCACCGAGGGGCGATGCGGCGTGTCGTTGTGCATTAGCACGTAGAGCAGGCCGTCGCGATCGAGCGCGTCGAGCAGCGGATGCGCGTACGCGTCGGCGACCGTCAGAATCAGGCCTTCGACGCGCTGCGTGCGCAGCGTCTCAATCGCATGCCGTTCGCGTGCCGTGTCATACTCCGTGGCCATCACGATCAGCTTGAAGCCGGCTTGCGAAGCCAATTCGTCGAGGCCTTGTAGGCATTCGGCAAACACCGGATTGGCGAGCATCGGCAGAATCACGCCGATCAGTTGGGTGCGCTCGCTGCGCAGCTGGCGGCCCAGCGGATTGGGCCGGAACTGCAGCGTCTCGATCGCGGTGCGGATGGTCGCGAGCGTATCCGGACTCACCGTGTGCGGGGCGTTGATCGCACGCGAGACCGTGGCGATCGAAAAGCCGGACAAGGCTGCGACATCCTTGATGGTCGACGTCATGGGAACTCACGATGTAAACGTTTACTCAGATGAGTATCAATAGTACGTGTGACGCTTCGATGACACTGGCCAGAGTTATTGTCGAAAGTGGTGTACGGCAGGCAGACGAAATTTTGAGAAGGCGGTGGCGGTTTAGCTGAGAAGGTTGCGTGTCAGAAGCACAACTAGCGAACCCGGCGGGAGCCGGAACCGGCCACCATAAAAAATCTTCGAATGAAACGAACAATGGTAAAGTAAAAAAAGCGTGCTCGACGGGTTAAGGTCTGTTTTCATTTGAAAAATGTTGCGTTTAAGCAATGCTGATCAAGTTTGCCGTCCCCATTGGCTGACCATTATAGATCGGTGGACATGACCCAAGCAAGGCAAACGAGAATGAAACAGCAAACGCTGGCGGTGGCGGCTGACGAAGGTGCAGGCTTCGAGACGAAGCGCA
>JAYFSB010000139.1:0-5531 GCA_040946865.1 Burkholderia sp. | reverse complement strand
GATTCGCTTCGCAGGCTTGACGACATCACGAATGCAGACACTTGATCAGCATTGCCTTAAGCATTTTCGCCGCGTCTCCACTCGACATGACAAGCTTGCCTAAGCGTTTGGGTCAGTCGTAAATGTGAACACAGCCTAGGACGAATGGACGGCGAGGCGAGTGCTCGCTACGCGGCAATCGATGCCGTGCCTTGCCGGTCGTGGATTCCCGTTTTATTCCGGTGCATCGCGAAGCATGCGAAATACGCGCGCGCAGCAGCATCGAGGACACCCGGCGCGACCTGGAAAACGGCGGGAGGGCCCGGCGGTTGCACCACTTCGATGCATGCATTCCGGTCCCGCAAGCCGACTACCGCCACCCCGGCAACATGCCGCTCATATGTCGAGCGGGTCCACCTCGACGCTCCAGCGCAACACGCCTTTCAGTTCGCGCAGCCGCGGTTGCCATGCTGCCAGCACGTGTTGCAACACCGCGCGCGAGGCGCTTTCGACCAGCAGTTGCGCGCGATGCACATGGAGCACCTTCACGATCGTCATCGGCACAGCGTCGTAGACGGTCACGCGCTCGGCACCGGGCAGCGCCGCCAGCTCGGCCGCGCCCGCCTGCAGGAAGGCCAGCGCGGCCTCGAGGGTGCGCCCCTCGGTGCGGAGCAAGGCCTGGTAAACGAAGGGCGGCAGGTACGCGGCGCGGCGCTCGGCCAGCGTCGAGCTGGCGAAGCCGACGTAATCGTGCCTCGCCAGAGCGTGATAGAGCGCGTGGCGCGGATAGCGCGTCTGGATCAGCACGTCGCCGGGCAGTTCGGCGCGGCCCGCCCGACCGCTGACCTGCATCAGCTGCGCGAACAGGCGCTCGGTGGCGCGGAAGTCATGCGAAAACAGGGCGGTGTCGGCATTGAGCACGCCGACCAGTGAAACGTGCCGGAAGTCATGCCCCTTGGCAATCATCTGTGTGCCCACCAGAATGTCGACCTCGCCGGCATGGACGTCGGTGAACAGCGCCTCGGCGCTGCCCTTGCGGCGCGTGCTGTCGGCGTCGATGCGCAGGATCCGCGCGCCCGACACCGCCTCGGCGAGCGTCTCCTCGACGCGCTGCGTGCCGCGGCCGAGTGGCGCGATATCGACATTGCCGCACTCGGGGCAGTTGTGCGGGATCCGCGATTCCCAGCCGCAATGGTGGCAGCGCAGCGCGCGCTCGGGCTTGTGCAGCACCACGTAGGCGCTGCAGCGCGGGCAGCCGGCCACCCAGCCACAGGCGTCGCAGGCCAGTGCCGGCGCATAACCGCGCCGGTTTAGGAAGATCAGGCTTTGCTCGCCGCGTTCGAGCCGGCACTTGAGCGCGGCCACCAGCGGCCACGACAAGCCGCCGATCGAAGCCCGACCGCGCCGCCGCTCCTCATCCAGGTTGACCAGCCTCACGGTGGGCAGCACCGCATCGGCCACCGCGCGGCGCGACAGCGTGAGGCGTGTGTAGTGGCCCTGCTCGGTCTGCCGCCAACTTTCCAGCGAGGGCGTGGCCGAGCCCAGCACCACCGTGATCTCGAGCCGCTTGGCGCGCCACACCGCAAGGTCACGTGCCGAGTAGCGCAGGCCTTCCTGCTGCTTGTAGGCGGGTTCGTGCTCCTCATCGACCACGATCATCGCCAGCGCCGGCAGCGAGGCCAGCACCGCGAGGCGCGTGCCGAGCACGATGCGCGCGCGGCCGGTATGCGCGGCGAGCCAGTGTCGCGCGCGTTCGCCCTCGGCCAGCCCGCTGTGCAGCGTGACGATCGCGCCGGGCGGTAGCACCGCCGCGAAGCGTGTACGGAATGCGGCCTCGAACTGTGGCGTCAGGTTGATCTCGGGCACCAGCACCAGTGCTTGCGCCACGGGCCGCCCAGCCAGCAGCGCCGCCAGCGCGCGCATGTAGACCTCGGTCTTGCCGCTGCCCGTCACGCCATGCAGCAGGAAGGGCGCGAAGCCGCGCGCGGCCTCGATCGCCCCCAGCGCGTCGGCCTGCTCGGAGGTAAGGGCCAGCGGCACAGGCGCGGCGATCGAGTTATCCATAACTTGTCCACCGGCATCGGCAGCGGCGATCTCGATGCAGGCGACCCAGCCGGCCTCGCACCAGCTGTCGAGCGTCGACTGCGCCTTGGGATGCAGCGCGCGCAGTTCGGACAGAGGGAGGGAGGGTGCGTCGAGCAGCGCCTGCGCGAGCCGACGCAGCGCCGTGGCACGTGCGGGCAGCGCATCGGGCAGCGCCTCACGGCCGGCCGGCGAAAGCTGGTAGCAAATCTCGGGCGAAATCTCGGGCGCCAGCAGGCGGCCCCAGCGCTCGGCATCGCGCAGCGCCTGCGGCAGGGCCGGCAGGGCAACCTCGCCGCGGCCGCGCTGGTAGTAGTCGGCCGCGAAATCGACCAGGCCGAGCCAATCGCCGGTCAGCGGCGGCAGCTCGGCGCAGATCGCGGCGACTTCGCGCAGGCGGTTCTCAGGCACCTCGGAGTGAGCAGCAACTTCGCAGACGAGGCCCACCACCAGCCGCTTGCCGAACGGCACCTGCACCAGCATGCCGACGCGCGGCGGCAGCATGCCGCGATAGCGGTAATCGAACAGCGTCGCCAAGGGATGATCGAGCGCGACGCGCACATAGAAGGTTTCGCTCATCAGCCGTCCGCCGCGCCGGTAGTCGCGATCGACGGCCGGTTTACGGCCGGCGACGCGAAATTAAAGTAAAACATCACTTTCGACGCTAAGTTTCGGATTCTCATTAAGAATCATTGAAAGACGATTCTTCCTGTGGATAATTTTGTTGATAACTCGTGTTTGACTGTCCCAGGATGGCTTCCTCGCGTGCCGATCACTGTTTTTTGATAGCTCGGAACCCTTGTCGCTAAGCCTTATATAGCAAGGCTGCTATTCGATTTCCGACGCAATAACGTGGACGTTCTGTCGCCGTGGCAGCCTACCACGCCACAACGTGCAAAATGTGCATAAGTCAAGTCTTGACAAGCCGGGAAGTGCCGATCGACGGGCGCTTGCGCCCCAGTTCGCCCGGTCTGCGCAAACCCCGATTGCTGCGATGCAGCATCGCGGTCTTCGATTCGCCTCGCCGATCCGGCTTGCAATGCTCGCACCGGGCGGGCAAAAAGTCGCGCCAACGCGCCCGCCCGCGAGATTTCTTCAGCCCAGCGAACCCGCGCGCAGCGTGCGGCTATGGCGATGCACCTCGTCGACCAGCTCGGCGACGCTTTCTGGCGGCGTGAACTGCGATATGCCGTGGCCAAGATTGAACACGTGGCCGGGGTGGTTGCCGTAGCTGTTGAGCACCGCGCGCGCTTCCATGCGGATCGTCGCCGGCGGCGCGAACAGGATGTTCGGGTCGAGGTTGCCCTGCAGCGCCACCGCGCCGTTCACGCGTTCGCGCGCGCGGCCAAGGTTGACGGTCCAGTCCAGACCGACCGCGTCGACACCGCTGGCCGCGATCTCCTCGAGCCACAGCCCGCCGCCCTTGGTGAAGGTGATCACCGGCACCTGCTCGCCGTCGTGCTGGCGCTTGAGCTTGGCCACAACGCGACGGATCGGGTCGAGCGAGAAGCGCTGGTAGGCACCGTCGGCCAGGGTGCCACCCCAGGTGTCGAAGATCATCACGGCCTGCGCGCCGGCTTCGCTCTGCGCGTTCAGGTAGGCCGCCACGGCATCCACGTTGACGTCGAGGATCCGCTGCATCAGGTCCGGCCGCGCATAGGCCATCGACTTCACTGTGCGGAAATCGTCCGAGCCGCCGCCCTCGACCATGTAGCAGGCGAGCGTCCAGGGGCTGCCCGAGAAGCCGATCAGCGGCACCCGCTGGTGCCCCTGGGCACCGGTCAGCGCGCGACGAATCTCGCGCACCGCGTCGGTCACATAGCCGAGCGTCGCGCCGATGTCGGGCACGGCCAGGCGCGCCACGTCGGCCTCGGTACGCACCGGGCTGGTGAATTTCGGCCCCTCGCCGGCCTGGAACTCGAGGCCCAGGCCCATCGCGTCGGGAATCGTCAGGATGTCCGAGAACAGGATCGCGGCATCGAGTGGGTAGCGCTCGAGTGGCTGCAGCGTCACCTCGGTCGCGTAGTTGGGATTCTTGGCCAGGCCCAGGAAGCTGCCGGCGTGCGTGCGCGTTGCGTTGTACTCGGGAAGGTAACGGCCTGCCTGTCGCATCAGCCAGATCGGCGTGTAGTCGGTCGGCTCGCGACGCAGCGCGCGCAGGAAGGTATTGTTGAGCAGGTTATGAGCCACGGTATGAGCGCTGAAGCGGGTGCAAACGCGTATTCTACCGGAGCCCCGAAGCTGGCACTACCATCCAGCACTCACCACCAGAACATTCGATTCGGAGCCATCGATGATTCTGGTCCTCATTCCGGCTCGCATGACGCGCCCGCGCGCACTCGCACTCGTATTCGCGCTCGGCCTGGACTTCGCCTGCGCGAACGCGGCGGCCTTCGCGGCAAGCCCCACCGCGCCCCAGCTCGCCCACGGCGTAATGCACTTCTGCACCACCGGCGACTACCGCCCCTATTCGTATTATCGACCCGACGGCCGCTTCGAGGGCATCGATATCGACCTAGCCAAATCGCTGGCGCGTTCGCTCAAGGTACGCACGAGTATGTGAAGATCGGCTCTCTTGAAATTTGAGTGGGTTACGCGGCATGTGGGTTGATCTTCGAGAAGTCGAGCTTGCGGGCGATCAGAAACAGCACGGTGCGCATGGTCGTGAGATTGGTGGTATCCGCGCGCCTTTCGCTTGGCGGCCTGGAAGAGTCAGTTGATGGCTTCCAGGAAGCCGTTGGTCTGACGCGTCTGGGTCCAGGCGACGGATGCCGTCGACATGACTGCGGATCATGCGGGCGACGTCCTTCATCGGCTCGATCTTCGAGCGCATAACGTTCGTGCACCATTTACTCGAGCATTTCGCTGACGACGTTGACCTGCTTACGATCGAGAAGCTCCCGAAGTTGCTAGGGTTTGTTTACATTTGTAAAAATGTGTTTACATCCTGTCTTTTACGCAACGAGAAAGGATGGTACGAACGTTACTGAGCGGCGAAAATGCTTAAGGCAATGCTGAACAAGTGTCTGTATTCGTGATGTCGTCAAGCCTGCGAAGCGAATCGATCATGAACGAAGTTGTCCTGGTTTGTTGTCTGTCGTCCTGGGTGCCATTCAGATGGTCGGCGGGCCCCAGGCCTGGTTCTCGCTCATTACGGACGCACCTGTGCCATCAATCGTGCGCGGCACAGATAAACGTTGGCCAGCGTCAGGGCAACGAAGGCGCGGTTCGCATTCTTCGCGCGCCCAAACCCTCGACTTGTTGCGGTTCTTGCGGCGCGCCACCTCGTCGACTATGCCGTTGCGACGCGTGCGTCGATTCGTGAAGTCGCGCGCTTTGCGTGCCTTGCCAGTAAGCGACTCGGCATGGCCGTCGTAGACACCAGCAAAGATCGACACCACTTTGTTAGACACAGAGAAGCCGGGTAGTCGCAAAGGACGCCCGAACCATAGTCCTGAGTTCCGGCGTCG
>JAYFSB010000138.1:0-5552 GCA_040946865.1 Burkholderia sp. | reverse complement strand
AAAGGCATCTCTCATTTCGCCAAAAATCGAGAGTCAACCCCAGCACGCCGATGCTTACAACCACTAACTTCCGCCCGATCACCCCTGCCACACGGACCTCTTTATGCGAAAGCTCTGCACCGAGGCCTGCCTGGCCTTTCCGACGGTTCCTTCTCGTCTCCAGCTATAAAGTAATCTCGCCATGACTACCGGCAACCAGTTCCAGACCGTCGCGCTCGTCGGGCGCAGCAATACGCCCGGCATAGCCGACCCGCTCGGCGCGCTCGCCGCCGCCATCGCGAAATGCGAGCTCAAGGTTGTGTTCGAGGCCGCCACGGCGACAGAATACGGCATCACCGGCCATCCGCCGCTGACCCCTACCGAAATCGGCGCGCGCGCTGACGTCGCGATCGTGCTTGGCGGCGACGGCACGATGCTCGGCATTGGCCGCCAGCTCGCGCCCTACAAGACCCCGCTGATCGGCATTAACCACGGCCGGCTCGGCTTCATCACCGACATCTCCGCCTCGGAAATGCTCGAACTGGTGCCGCTGATGCTGGCGGGCAGCTTCGAGCGCGAGGAGCGCACCCTGCTGGAGGCGCGCATCGTGCGTAACGATGAGCCGATCTATCACGCGCCGGCCTTCAACGACGTGGTGGTGAACCGCAGCGGCTTCTCCGGGATGGCCGAGCTGCGCGTCTCGGTGGACGGCCGCTTCATGTACAACCAGCGCTCGGACGGCCTGATCGTCGCCACCCCGACCGGCTCGACGGCCTATGCGCTGTCCTCCGCGGGCCCGATCCTGCACCCACAGTTGCAGGGCATAGTGCTGGTGCCGATTGCCCCGCACGCGCTGTCGAATCGGCCGATCGTGCTGCCCGACGAAGTCAAGGTCGAGATCCAGATCATCGGAGGGCGCGACGTCAACGTGAATTTCGACATGCAGTCGTTTACCGCTCTGCAACTGAACGACACCATCGAAGTGCGTCGTTCGCGCCACACCGTGCCGTTCCTACATCCGGTCGGCTATAGCTACTACACCACGCTGCGCAAGAAGCTGCACTGGAACGAGCCTCCGTCGCACGACAACGATCACGAATCCTGACGCGGTCGCGCCTCCCATCATGCTTCGCCATCTCTCGATACGCAACTTCGTCATCGTCGCCGCGCTCGATCTCGAATTCGACAGCGGCTTCACCGTGTTCTCCGGCGAGACCGGCACCGGCAAATCGATCTTGATTGACGCCTTGGCGCTGGCGCTCGGCGAGCGCGGCGACGCCAGCGTGGTGCGGGCCGGCTGCCAGCGCGCCGACCTCTCCGCCGAATTCACGCCGCACGACCGTGTCGCGCAATGGCTCGATGCGCATGCCTTCCAGGCCGAGGACAGCGTCATACTGCGCCGCGTGATCGACGCCAACGGCCGCTCGCGCGCCTTCATCAACGGCACCAGCGCGACGCTCTCGCAGCTGCGCGAGCTCGGCGAGATGCTGGTCGACGTGCATGGCCAGCATGCCCACCAACTGCTGATACGGTCCGACGCGCAGTGCGAGCTGTTCGACACGCATGCGGGCTTGAGCGCCGACGCGGCCCTAGTGGCGCGCGGCTGGCGCGCATTGCGCGACGCGCTGCACCACATCGAAGTGGCCCAGACGCACGAGCGCGAGCTGCAGCTCGAACGCGAAAAGCTGGTCTGGCAGCTGGCCGAGCTCAACAAACTGGCACCGCAGCCCGGCGAATGGGATGAGGTGAACGCCGAGCACCGGCGCCTGACGCACTCGGCGAACCTGATCGACGGTGTGCAGGGCGCGCTACTGGCGATATCCGAATCGGACGAGGCGATGCTGACCAAGCTAGGCGCGATCATCTCGAAGGTCCGCCAGCTGGCCGCGATCGACCCGACGCTCAACGACGTGCTGGCCTCGCTCGACCCGGCCGAGATCCAGCTGCGCGAAGCCTCCTATTCGCTGTCGCATTACGCGCAGCGGCTCGAGCTCGATCCCGAGCGCCTGACCCAGGTGGAGACGCGGCGGCCGACCTGTCAGCACTGCAGGAAACGGCCGAGCGCGTTCGTCAGGCCTACCTGGCTGACGCCCGCACGCTGTCCAAGGCGCGCGCCCAGGCCGCCGACACGCTCGGCGGCGCGATGACGGCCGCCATGCAGGAACTGTCGATGGCCGGCGGCAGCTTCGAGGTCTGTCTGGTACCGCTGGCCGAGGGTGGCGCTCACGGGCTCGAGCAAATCGAGTTCCGCGTCGCCGGCCACCCGGGCGTGCCACTGCGGCCGCTCGCAAAGGTAGCCTCGGGCAGCGAACTGGCGCGCATCAGCCTGGCGCTGGCGGTGATCGCCAGCGCCAGCGCCTCACGCCGACGCTGATCTTCGACGAGGTGGACACCGGCATCGGCGGCGGCGTGGCCGAGGTAGTCGGCCGCCTGCTGCACCAGCTCGGCCGCGACCGCCAGGTGCTGTGTGTCACCCATCTGCCGCAGGTGGTGGCGGCGCGCGGCGACCATCACTTCCAGGTCGCGAAGGCCCAGGATCCGAGCGGCGGCACTATCTCCTCGGTCACTCCGCTCGATCGCGCGAGCCGCATCGAGGAGGTCGCGCGCATGCTCGGCGGGCTCGAGATCACAGCCACCACGCGAAAGCATGCCAAGGAAATGCTGGCCGCCTGAGGCCGGCCTGCGCCGTTCCACCGGATGTCGCCATCAGGCTGGCCGGGAGGCTCTGCCGGACCTTGCTCGCGCCGGCAATCCCGCGCCACCCTGCACAGTGTCGCCCTGGCGGGCACCGCCGCCAGGCAGCTCAGGGTGCCCCGCTCGTTCAGGCGTAAGCGAACTCAGCATGGCCGCGATCGGCTCGACCTCGTGTCGAGCCTGGCGCACCCGAGTCAGTGGCAATATACCCCCGTCCAGGCTGCCGTGAGCGGCGGCCTGATCAGGCGACGGCTAGCGGTTGCTGTGAGCCGGTGTGTTATCGGTCATCGGGACGCCGTCTTTAAACGCGATTCCACCGAGCATCTCTGCAAACTTCTCCGGCACCCGGATCCTGGGCCACGACTGTTCGGCCGACTCGATCAGCTTGAACGCCAGGTCGAGAAACACGTCGCACGCGACACGCGGTTTCGCGTGCGTTTGGTCCGATGCCGCACCGTCGTGAACGATCGACTCGATCGGGTTGGTCGTGCGCAGATGCTGCCAGTGTTCGGCCGGGAAGTCATAAAATGCCAGCAGCCGTCGCGAGCTTCGATCAGTTTTTCGGCCACCTTCGGGTACTTTGCCGAGTCGCTATCGACAAAGTCCTTGAATGCGACCAGCGCGTCGAGTACGTTACCTATCTTGTGAAACCAGCAGCGCTGAGGCTTCGTTTGCGGCGGTGTCCCAAATTTAGTTGAAGGGTTAAAGACGGCGGCTCCCGCAGGATGACCTTGCCCCTGTTCTGCGAATCCTATGCTGAGATTCTATGCGGCTCACCCGTAAACGACCCGGCATGGCCGTCGTAGACGCCAGCAAAGATCGACGCTAAAGTGGTGTCCATCATTTTCGCTTCTGTTGAATTTCGAGTGGATGGTAAATTGCCCGATTTATACGTGAGCGCGGTAGTCATGCATAGCAAGTTGTTCGAGACGGCTTTGGGTATCAGCGATCCGTGGTTCGTGAACGGCATCAATTTCGACGTAGCTGCGAAGCAGGTTGACGGTCAACATCGATTTCGTTGCCGGCAGTCGCTTCCCGCATCCAAAGATAGTTGGCGACCATTGTATGCACGACACCGTTGTCAAGCGCTGCCGGCACTTGAACTTCTGCCAGCACGGCTGCTTTCTCGAAGTGCGCTCGTCGAGCCCGAGTGGGCCGGCAAGCTCAAGGGCTTTACGCTGCTGTTCGAGGCCATGGTGCTGATGCTCGCCCAGCAGATGTCGTTCCGTTCACCGCAGTCACCCGTACCGTCGGGCGAGTCCTGGCATCGGGTGAACGCCATTTGCAAACGCTATGTCGAACTCGCGCTCGACGAGATCGACCTGTCCGACATGACGAGCATTGCCGTCGACGAAACGTCCTACCAGCACGGATACAACTACCTGACGCTCGTGGCTGATGCGTTCGAACGCAAAGTCGTGTTCGTGACCGCAGGCAAGGATGCTGCGACGATCAAAACGTTCGTCGCGAGCCTGCGCGAGCATGGGGGAGAGCCCGAGCAGATCACGTCGGTCAGCATTGACATGTGCCCACGTTCATCAAAGGCGTCGGGACGAACCTGCCGAATGCTCGCATCACCTTCGACAAGTTCCACGTCGTCGCTCATGCGTCGAAAGCCGTGGACCCAATGCGGCGAATCGAGCAGCGAATCGATCCGGAACTCAAGGGATTGTGATGGCCGCTGCTGAAGGATCGCGAGCAACTTCGGGAGATTCTCGATCGCAAGCAGATCAACGTCGTCAGCTAAATACTCGAGCAGTGGTGCACAAACGTCATGCGCTCGAAGGTGGATCCGATGAAAGACGTCGCCTGCATAATCCGCAGTCATTTCGATGGCATCGTCGCCTGAACCCAGACGCGTCAGACCAACGGCTTCCTGGAAGCCATCAATGGACTCTTCTAGGTCGCCAAGCGGAAAGGCACGCGGATAATACCAAGCAACCTCACGACCAGGCGCGCCGTGCTGTTTCTGATCGCCGGCAAGCTTCGACTTCTCGAAGATCAATCCACATGCCCCGTAACCCACTCAAATTTCAAGAGAGCCATAGTGGACAACTACGGCAGTCACAAGCACCAGAAGGTCAAGGCGTGGCTGGCCACACGCCCCCGCTGGCACATGCATTTCATTCCCGCCTACAGCTCGTGGCTCAACCAGGCTGAACGCTTCTTTGCCTTGATCACCGACCAGGCGATTCGCAAAGGCTGGGCAGCGTTCACATTTACGACTGGCCCAAACGCGCAGGCAAGCGATGCAAACACGAGATAGCTCTCGGTAAGCTTGTCATATCAAGTGGCGACGCGGCGAAAATGCTTAAGGCAATGCTGATCAAGTGTCTGCATTCGTGATGTCGTCAAGCCTACGAAGCGAATCGCTCATGAACGAAGTTGTCCTGGTTTGTTGTCGGTCGTCCTGGGTGCCATTCAGATCGTCGGCGGGCCCCAGGCCGCGGTTCGCATTCTTCGCGAGCCCGCGATAGCGCACCTTCGTGAAGCCCCACAGCCGCTTGGCCACGGCGAATACGTGTTCGACGCGGGCCCGAATCCTCGACTTGTTGCGATTCTTGCAGCGCGCCACCCCGTCGACTACACCGTTGCGACGCGTGCGCCGATTCGTGAAGTCGCGCGCTTTGGGTGCCTTGCCATGAATTAGTGCCTTCTGGCTCGCGTAGGCGTTGTCGCCATAGACGCGCCGCTCCTGCCCATGCAGCAGTTGCGGCATCGCGGTGCCTGTCATGGACGTTGGCCGCCGTCACCACCGCGCTGTGAGCCAAGCCGCTTCGGCTATCGACGCCGATGTGCAGTTTCATGCCGAAGTGCCAATTGCCGCTCTTCTTCGTCTGACGCATCTCGGGATCGCGCGCCTTCTGTTCATTCTTCGT
>JAYFSB010000137.1:0-5580 GCA_040946865.1 Burkholderia sp. | reverse complement strand
TCCTCACCGAGCATCGGCATCTCAGTGCCACACTTCGGGCAGGCCGGATCGGGTTCGAGCACGATCTCTTCGCGCAGTAGATGCAGCGGCAGTGGCACCCACGAGCGGGGTTTCGAGGTTTTCGATCTGGCGATCGAGTTGCTCGGACTTGCGACCGAAGTGCGCATGCGTTTGAGCTTGTCGATTAGCGCCTTCAGGCGTTCGATCTCCTGATCATGCGCAGCCAGCTCCTGCACCATTTTCTCGAACGAGGCTTGTTGTTCTTCGATCGATGCCTGCTGCTTGAGCACCAGGGCATGGAGCTCAGCAACGGTATCAGGTCGAGGCTGTCGCCAATCGATGTCCTCGAAGCAACATCGACAAGATCGCCGCGGTGCCCACGGAAGATGGCTAGTTTGGCGACTGAAACACTTGGCTCACACGCGGCGATTGCTATGCGACGCCGGAACTCAGGACTATGGTTCGGGCGTTCTTTGCGGCTACCCGGCTTCTCTGTGTCTAACAAAGTGGTGTCCATCACTTCGAAAATGATGGACACCACTTTGGCGTCGATCTTTGCTGGCGTCTACGACGACCATGCCGAGTCGCTTACAAACGGGTGGCCGATGCGGCCGGCGAACTGACGATCCTCGACGGCATTGACTTGTGACGGTAGCGGCGGGTAGCAGCCTGGCGATCGTCGGTGCCTCGGGTTCGGGCAAATCCACCTTGCTCGGCCTGATTGCCGGATTGGACAGCGCGGCCAAGGGCACGGTTCGCCTGCTCGGCCGATTTCGTTTTCCAGTCCTTCCAGCTGATGCCGCATCTGACCGGGCTCGAAAACGTGATGCTGCCGCCCGAACTGCGCGGCGGCATCACGGCGCGCTGGCCAGCACCTTCGTCACCGACCACCCGGCGATCCTGTTCGCCGACGAGCCGACCGGCAGCCACCGGCCACGCCGTGATCGATCTGATGTGCGAGCTGAATCGCGCTCAAGGCACGACGCTGGTGCTGATCACGCTCGACAGTGGGCGTATCGTCGCCGATGCCACGGAGCCGAGCACGAACTGAGGCTGGGCGACGCATTTTCCTTCCTCCACGAACGGCCGGAAATTCCGGCCGTTCGTGTTTGCGATGCCGCTTAGCGTTTCAGGGTCGCGCGGGCCCGCGCGATCAGCGCCGAGGTCGAGGAATCGTGCTTGACCGGATCGACGTCGGCCGCTGTGAGATCGGCCTCCACCACCTTGCCGAGGATCTTGCCGAGCTCGACACCCCATTGATCGAACGGGTTGATGTTCCAGACCGAGGCCTGCACCAGCACCTTGTGCTCGTAGAGTGCGATCAGGGCACCCAGTGTGCGGGCGGTTAGCGCATCGACCAGGATTGTGCTAGTCGGCCGGTTGCCGGGGAAGGTCAGGTGCGGTGCCAGTTCAGGCTTGTCCGGGCCGGCGATCTTACGTGCTTCCTCCAGCGTGCGGCCCAGCATCAGTGCCTCGCTCTGCGCGAAGCAGTTGGCAAGCAGCTTCGGGTGATGGCTGGCCAGCGCATGCTCGGGCGTGAGCACCGCGATGAAGTCGATCGGCACGATGGTCGTGCCCTGGTGCAACATCTGGAAGAAGGCGTGCTGGCCGTTGGTGCCCGGCTCGCCCCAGGTGACGGCCGAGGTCGGGTAGTCGACGAAGGTGCCGTCCAGGCGCGCCGACTTGCCGTTGCTCTCCATCTCGAGCTGCTGCAGGTACGAGGGCAAGAAGTACAGCGCTTCCGAATACGGTGCCACCAGGTAGCTCTGCGAGCCGACGAAGTTGCGATACCAAATGCCGATCAGGCCGAGCAGCACCGGCAGGTTCGCTTCGAGCGGTGCCTCACGGAAGTGGCGGTCCATCTCGTCGGTGCCAGCCAGCAGCTCGTCGAACTGCTCTGGCCCGATTGCGATCATGATCGACAGGCCGACCGCCGACCACAGTGAATAACGCCCGCCAATCCAGTCCCACATCTCGAACACGTTGTGCGCGTCGATGCCGAACTTGACCACTTCCTCCGGGTTCGCCGAGACGCCGACGAAGTGCTTGGCCAGCGCGTTCTTGGGGCAGCCGTACGCGAGCAGCCAGTCGCGTGCCGAGCGTGCATTGGTCATGGTCTCGAGCGTGGTGAAGGTCTTCGAGACCACGATCACCAGCGTTTCCTCGGGATTGCAGCGCTCAAGTGCGCGGGACAGGTCTGCGCCGTCCACGTTCGAGACGAAGGCGCAGGATAGCTCGCGGGTGGCGAGATGATCGAGCGCGTGCACCACCATCTTCGGACCAAGGTCCGATCCGCCAATGCCGATGTTGATCACGTGGCGGATGCGCTTGCCGGTGTAGCCGGTCCAGCGGCCGTCGCGAACCTGTTCGGCGAAGGCAGCCATCTTCTTGCGCTCGACCAGCACCTGCGCATGGAAGGGCGCGTCGGGAGAACTCGCGCGCAGCGCAGTGTGCAGGGCGGCGCGTCCTTCGGTCGGGTTGACCACCTCGCCGGCGAACATCGCATCGCGGCGTGCCTCGACGCCGGCCTCGTGCGCGAGCTGCACCAGCAGCTTCAGCGTTGCGTCGGTGATGCGATTTTTCGAGAAATCGATTGCTAGGCCGCCGCCCGTCACTGTGAAGCGTTCGGCGCGCGTCGGCGCGGGATCGTTGGCGGGAGCAAACCAGTCGCGCAACTGCGCGTCGCGGATCTCGTTGTAGTGCGATTGGAGGGCGGACCAAGCGGGGAGCAAATTCAGCGTCATATCGGTTCTGGCGAAACTGTCGTGACTCGGAAGGCGTGGGCGGCGGGACGCGCCGCGTGCCGGCGTACTACCGGGGACTGCGAAAGCCGTGTGCGAGGCGCTCGGAATCGATTGAAAGCGGATCGCGCGCGCGGGGCTATCCAGTATAGCGGCCTCACACTGGCGACGGCGCGGGGCGAGAGTAAAAGTGACGGTTCAGCAGCCGGCGCACGGCCGGCACCAGCTCGCCGGCGGCTAAGCCCACCGGGCCGGTGCCGAGCGTGGTCAGGCAGTCGGCCGCCAGCCCGTGCAGGTAGACGCCCGCCAGCGCAGCCTCCCAGGCGGGCAGGCGCTGCGCCGCGAAGGCTGCGATCAGGCCGCCGAGCACGTCGCCGGTGCCGCAGGTGGAGAGCGAGGCGTTGCCGGTCGGGTTGACGGCGACGCGCCCGGCCGGCTCGCCAATTACCGTGCCCGAGCCCTTCAGCACTGCGATCGCGTGGAAACGCGCAGCCAACTCACGGGCGGCGGCGAGGCGGTCGCCCTGGATATCGGCGGTATGCGTGCCGAGTAGCCGCGCCGCTTCGAGCGGATGCGGGGTCAGAATCGACACGGCGTGGCACATGCCGCGCTTGACCAGGGCCGAGTTCAACTCGGCGTGCGTGGCGATCAGATTCAGCGCATCGGCATCGACGATCACGGGCAGTTTGAGCGCGAGAACCTCGCGCAGCGTCTCGATCCCGCGCTCGTGCGTGCCCAGCCCGCAGCCGATGCCGACTACGCTGAGCCCCTCGGTATTCAGCGATCGG
The DNA here is from genome assembly GCA_040946865.1 of Burkholderia sp. GTDB lineage: Bacteria > Pseudomonadota > Gammaproteobacteria > Burkholderiales > Burkholderiaceae > Burkholderia. The sequence continues at coordinate 2,051 of JAYFSB010000137.1, read as the reverse complement.
GCAGGATGAAGCATCAGTTCGGGGAAGGGAGGGTCGTAGCGCGGGGCATCGTCGCCGACGAAACCGACGTGCACCTTGCCTGCGCCGGCGTGCAGCGCGGCGCGCGCGGCCAGGATCGCGGCACCGCACATGCCGGTGTCGCCACCGACGATCGCCACGCTGCCGAAGCTGCCCTTGTGCATGGCCGCGCCGCGCGTGGGCCAATACGGCGCGAACAGGGCCGGCGCGTTCAGCGTGGCGGACGGCCGGGCCGGCACCACATCGAGCGTGTCGACCGCGATCTCGCCGGCATGGTCGCGGCCGTCGCTGAAATACAGGCCCGGCTTCGCGGCGATGAAGCTCAGCGTGTGGGTAGCCGTAACGGCGGGGCCGTCGCCGACGCGGGTGCCGCTGTCGGCATCGATGCCGCTCGGCACATCGAGCGCGAGCACGCGGCCTCGGCCGCGTGCTCGCGCCGACAACGCCTCGGCGAGCACCGCGAACTGGCCCTCCACGGGCCGCGCCAGGCCGATCCCGAACAGGCCATCGACGCACCAGCCATAGGTGTCGAGCGAGGCGGGGCGCTCGGGCGAGATCGGCACGCCAGCCTCGCGAGCGTATTCCAGCGCCCAGCACGCGTCCTCGGGTTTCGGCTCGACCGGCAAGCAGACCTCGACCTGCACGCCGAGCTGCAGCAGTTCGGCGGCCGCGACCAGCGTGTCGCCGCCGTTGTTGCCGGGGCCGGCCGCGAGCCAGATCGGGTGCACCTCGCGTTCGCCGCGCTTGGCCAGCCAGCGCGCGGCGGCGGCACCGGCACGCGCCATCCGCGTATGCGGTGGCAGCGCGGTGGCCTCGGTTTCGGCCGCGCGCAGGTCGGCGACGCTGGACAGCGCCTGGGGCAGATGGGCGAGCGGTGCGTCGAACGGATCGGCGGGCCGGGCATTCGGCGAGGACGGGGCGGCAGACAGCGAGGCGGACGGGGCGAGCGGCATCATGTCGGGAGAGCCGCGGGGCGGCCGTTATTGTCGAAAGTAGTGTACGGCAGGCAGACGAAATTTTGAGAAGGCGGTGGCGGTTTAGCCGAGAAAATTGCATGTCAGAAGCGTAACCAGCGAACCCGGCGGGAGCCGGAACCAGCCACCATGAAAAAGTGGCTTTCTTGAATTTCGAGTGGGTGATAAATTGTCCGATTTGCACGTGAGCGATGGTAGTCATGCATAGCAAGTTGTTCGAGACGGCTTTGGGTATCAGCGATCCGTGTTCGTGAGCGGCATCGATTTCGACGCGGCTGCGAAGCCGTTGACAGTCAACATCGATATCGTTGCCGGCAGTCGCTTCCCGCACCCCGAGATCGCCGGTGGCCATCCCGTGCACGACACCGTTGTCAAGTGCCGCCGGCACTTGAACCTCTTCCAACACAACTGCTTTCTCGAAGTACGCACGCCTCGCATCAAACTGCCTGACGGCCGCGTGGCGCTCGTCGAGCCCGAGTGGGCCGGCAAGCTCAAGGGCTTCACGCTGCTGTTCGAGGCCATGGTGCTGATGCTCGCCCAGCAGATGTCGTTCACCGCAGTCGCCCGTACCGTCGGCGAGTCCTGGCATCGGGTGAACGCCATTTGCAGAACTCGCGCTTGCCGAGATCGACCTGTCCAACATGACGAGCATTGCCGTCGACGAAACGTCCTACCAGCGCGGACACAACTACCTGACGCTCGTGGCTAATGCGCTCGAACGCACAGTTGTGTTCGTGATCGAAGGCAAGAATACTGCGACGATCGAAGCATTCGCCGCAAGCCTGCACGAGCATGGGGGAGAGCCCGAGCAGATCACGTCGGTCAGCATTGACATGTCGCCAGCGTTCATCAAAGGCGTCGAGACGAACCTGCCAAATGCTCGCATCACCTTCGACAAGTTCCAGGTTGTCGCTCATGCGTCGAAAGCCGTGGACCCAATGCGGCGAATCGAGCAGCGAATCAATCCGGAACTTAAGGCAATGCTGATCAAGTGTCTGCATTCGTGATGTCGTCAAGCCTGCGAATCGAATCGATCATGAACGAAGTTGTCCTGGTTTG
>JAYFSB010000136.1:0-5590 GCA_040946865.1 Burkholderia sp. | reverse complement strand
GCAAACCGTTGATCGAAGCGATCCAGCGCTACACGTTGTGTCCCAGCAAATTGCACACGGACGATACGCCGGTCGCCATGCTCGCGCCAGACAACAGGAAGCCCCTGATTGGTCGGTTTTGGGTCTACGCACGCGACGATAGCTGCTCGGACTCGACTGAACCGGCTGCGGTATGGGGTTCGGACCTCTCGTCAGACCGCAAAGGCGCCCACCCTCAAACCGCGGCTCGCGGCATTCCATGACATTCTGCAGGCGGATGCCTACACCCGACCTCGATCAACTGTACGCGAGCACGCCGAGCTCGGATAGCCAGACATTGCTCGCGATGATTGGCGAGCGCTACGGCATCGAAGCCGATATCCGGGGCAAGCCACCCGATGAGCGCCTGCGCGTACGACAGGAAAAGGCCAAGCCGCTACTCGCCACATGCGAGGCAACGATCAGGGAGAAGCTCGCGACGCTGTCGATCAAGTCCACGCTCGCCAAAGCAATCAACTACTCGTTGAACCACTGGGCAGCGCTCGTGTTCTACTGCGAGGATGGCCGGGCCGAGATCAGCAACGCGTTTGCCGAGAACGCCCTACGCTGTGTCGCGTTTGGACGCAAGCATTATCTGTTCGTTGGCTCCGCCACCGGAGGCGAGCGGGCTGCTGCAATGTACAGCCTGATCGGGACGTGCAAGCTCAACGGCATCAATCCACGCGCCTATCTGAAATACGTCCTGACTCACATCGCTGATTACCTCATCACCCGCATCGACGAGCTGCTGCCCTGGAATGTCGCGGGCAAGCTGAAGTCGGCCGCCATTCCCCCGTCCGCTACCTGATTGCCGACTAGACCCAGAGAAATCGTGTCCACGATCGCTGATCGTGAGCGCGATCTCACGTGATCCACACAAATTCCACGTGCTCATCATCTTGTCTCACGCGCGTGCGAATGGGGGACTGACCTTGCCGAGTCGCTTACCAACGGGCTTCTGTTGCATTTCAACCTTGAAACCGCCATGCTTACACTAAACTTGTTGCTCGCTTGGCAACTCACGATGAGAAACGGCGAATCGATTCGCCGTTCGTAACGAAGCGCACGGTTATTTGGGAAATGCTGCCAGGTATTTGGCCCAATGCGGTGCCGGCTCGGCCACCAGGCTGTCCTTCACGAGCTGCACCTCGTCCGCGTACTCGACCGCTGTGAGACCGCCGCGCATCATCTGGAAGCGGCAGTACAGCAGGTAAGTATTGACGACGTCGGTCTCGCAGTAATTGCGGATCGCCTCGATTTCGCCGGTGCGATACGCTTCCCAGACTTGCCCGCCGTCCATCCCGAGCTTGCCAGGGAACCCACACAGCTTGGCCAGCGCGTCCAGCGGCGCGTTCGCACGCGGCTGGTACAGCGCCAGCAGATCCATCAGGTCGGTATGCCGCGTGTGGTAACGCGACAGGTAATTGTTCCATTTGAACTCGCGGTCGTCCTCGCCCATGTCCCAATATCGCGGCGCGGCAATGCCGTGCACCATGGCACGATAATGGAGCACCGGCAGGTCGAAGCCGCCGCCGTTCCACGACACGAGCTGCGGGGTGTATTTTTCGATGGTCCGGTAGAAGGACTGGATCAGCGCGGCCTCGCCGTCGCCGGCGGTGCCGAGCGAGCGCACGCGGAACCCGCTCTTGTCGCGGAACACGCAGGAAATCGCCGCTACCCGCTGCAGGTGATGCGGCAGGAAATCGCTACCCGTCTTTTCGCGGCGGGCCGCGAACGCATGTTCGGTTGCTTCCTCGTCGCTGAGGTCGGCGGGAAGATCTTCGAGACGGCGAATGCCGTCGACATCGGGAATCGTCTCGATGTCAAAAACCAGAATGGGAGTCATTAATCAGTTACAGAACCGCGCTTTACAGAACGAATTAAAGTCAAATCTGGTGTACAGAGCGTCGGCCTGATGAGGCGGCCAGCGGTTGCTGAGCCGGTGTGCTATCGATCACCGGGACGTCGTCTTTAAACGCGATTCCACCGAGCATCTCTGTAAGCTTCTCCGATGCCCGGATCCTGCGCCACGACTTGTTCTGCCGACTCGATCAGCTTGAAAGCCAGGCCGAGAAACGTCGCACGCAACACGCAGTTGCGCGTGCGTTTGGTCCGATGCCGCACCGTCGCGAACGTCAACTCGATCGGGTTGGTCGTACGCAGATGCTGCCAGTACTCGGCCGGGAAGTCGTAGAACGCAGCAGCTCGTCGCGATCTTCGATCAGTTTTTCCGCCACCTTCGGGTACTTTACCGAGTCGCTATCGACGAAGTCATTGAGTGCGATCAGCGCGTCAGCGCGCGTGGCCGCTATCCAGATGTCTTGCAGCGCCTTCTTCGCGCGCCCCCTGCCGGGACAACGTCGGCAGCGCGTTGAGCACGTTACCCATCTTGTGAAACCAGCAGCGCTGATGCTTCTTCTGCGCGAACCTTCCTCCATCACCACCCAGAAGCCCATTGCGCCGCCGACACGCGCGCTGACTTGCGTATGTACGGCGGCACAACCGCCGAATTGAAGTGAATGCCGCAAGCCCGAGCGGTCCCGCACCTTGGGTACTTTGACCTTCACCGGGCCAACCGCCATGACGATCTCGCACTCGGGCAGGTAGCCGTTACGCACAACGGCGCGTCGGCCCTCGATCGATTTCACGTTGCTGTACTGCTCCAGCATAGCGGCAAGCTCCGCTTCAACTGTTTGCTGGATCATCTCTGTCGCGCACCCTGCCGGATTAGCTCGTCGAGCATGCTCTTCGTTTCTGCTTTACCGCTGTTCGCTTCTTTCGTAGACTTTTTTCATAGTGGCCGGTTCCGGCTCCCGCTGGGTTCGCTGGTTGTGCTTCTGACACGCAACATTCTCAGCTAAACCGCCACCGCCTTCTCAACATTCCGTCTGTCCACCGTACACCACTTTTGACAATAACTCCTACAGAACGGCGTCCTTGCGGACGCCATTGGAGGCAAAAAACCGCTTCAGACGCACCAGCGCTTCCTGCTGGATCTGCCGCACGCGTTCGCGCGTCAGGCCCATCTCGTCGGCCAGCTTCTCGAGCGTGACCGGCTCGATGTTGTTCAAGCCGAAACGCCGCTCGATCACGTGGCGGTGTTTGTCGGACAGGCGCGACAGCCAGGCGCGCGTAAGCGTCTCAAGCTCGCGATGCTGGACCTCGGCATCGGGCGACTGACTTTGGTCATCAGGCAGCAGGTCCAGCAGGCTGCTCGCCGGGTCCAGGTCGAGCGGCGCGTCGAGCGAGGCGGTGTGCTCGTTCAGCGCCAGGATATCGGTGACTTCCTCGGCCGTCTTGCCGGTCAGGTAAGCGATGTCGTCGATGCTGGCCTCGCGGCGCTCAGCCGCCTTGCCCGTCGACATCGAATTCTTTTCCAGGTGGCGCTTGGCGCGCAGCACCTGGTTCAACTCGCGAATCACGTGCACGGGCAGCCGCACGGTGCGCGCCTGGTTCATAATAGAGCGCTCGATGCTCTGCCTGATCCACCAGGTTGCGTAGGTCGAGAAACGGAAGCCGCGCGTCGGGTCAAATTTCTCGATCGCGTGCATCAGGCCGAGATTGCCTTCCTCGATCAGGTCCAAGAGCGGTACTCCACGGTTCAGGTAGCCCTTGGCGATGCTCACCACTAGCCGCAGATTGCGCTCGATCATGACCTGGCGCGCCTCGAATTTGCCGGCCTTGGCCAGGCGCGAATATCGCTGCTCCTCCTCGACGGTCAGGAGCGGCTTGACGCTGATGCGGTTCAGGTAATGCTGGATCGTGTCGGCGGTCAGTTCTGCCTGCAGCATGGCGCGGAAATCGGCGGCCTCGGACGCGCTTCCGCGGCTGCCGCTCGGTTCACGCTCGCGCTCGTCGTCCTCGGAATCCTCCGAGTCGGACTCGCGCGCCTCGTAGTCGCGTTCGTTCTTGACGCCATCGTCATCGTCGTCCCTCGAAGCACCAGACCGCCCCACCGATGCTTGCGTGGCACGACTGATTTTCTCAGGCTCGGCTGGTGGCTCGTGGCGCTTCGATTTTGGCATGGTCGTCTCGTCTATTGAGGCGGCAGGTACTTCAACGGATCGACAGGTTTACCCTGCCGGCGAACCTCGAAATGCAACATCACGCGGTCGGAATCGCTGTTGCCCAGCTCGGCGAGCTTCTGGCCTTTCGTGACGGAATCTCCCTCTTTTACCATCAAAGCGCGGTTGTGTGCATACGCCGTGAGATAGGTTGCGTCGTGCTTGACGATAATGAGGTTGCCGTAGCCGCGCAAGCCATTGCCGGCATAGACCACGCGCCCGTCGGCGGCCGCCTTGACGGGCGTGCCCGCCGTGCCGCCGATATTGACACCCTTGTTCTTCGAATCGTCGAACTGGTTTAGGATCGGGCCACACACCGGCCAGGCGAAGCTGACCGAGCTCGGCCCGGCGCTGCCGGTATCGGCCGGTGACAGAGCGGTAGAGGGTGCCGCGTTGGCGGGGGCGCCGTTCGGCGGCGCGACGCGCAGCAGCTGGTCGACCTCAATCTGGTTCGGGTTGGCGAGATTGTTCCAGGCCGTGATATCGCGGTAGTTCTGGCCGTTCTCGAGCGCGACCCGATAGAGCGTATCGCCCGGTTTCACGCGGTAGTAGCCCGGCGGCGGCGCGCCGAGTGACACCGCCGACTGCGCAGCTGCGGTTCTCGAGCCCTGCGCGGTGCCGAGCGCGCCCGCGCCCGAGCGGTCCACCACCGGTGCCTGGTCGATGCGCGAGGCACAAGCGGCGACGAGCAGGAGTGCGACGGCACAGATAGCGCGGCCGATTCGCTGGCCGGACGTCAGTGGAATAGTCGATTGTTTGTTTTGCATCGCGCGCAACGTAATTATCAGTGGGCGGTGTCAAGGTTGAGGTGCAACAGAAGCCGGTTGCGCCCGAAGGGCATCCCCCAAGGCAACGATTTCATGATGATGCTGACGAACATCGAACGATTCTGGCATGAACGGTTTGGCCGGACACGTCTAGCCCAAATTCTTGCGTGGGCGGGCGTTTATCTGCCAGGCGATGTCGTCGAGTTCGGCCTGGGAGAACACGGCCAGATCCGTACCCTGGGGCATGTACTGGCGCAGCAGCCCGTTGGTGTTCTCGTTGCGCCCGCGCTGCCAAGGGTTATGCGGATCAGCGAAATAGACCTTGATGCCGGTGGTCTCGCAGAGCTGCTCATGCCTGGCCATCTCCCAGTCCCTGATCATAGGTCATGGAAAGACGGCGTTGGGCGTCGATGCGGTTCAGGATCATGCCGAACAAGGTGCGCTCGACCAACGTCGCGACCGAAGACGCATTACGCGCGCCCTTGATCAGGTCGCCTGCCCAGTGATCAGGCACAATCCGCTCGTCGATCTCAGCCGGACGATTGTGGATGCTGACTCTGTTCGAGATGCTGCCCCGGCGGTCTTCGCCCCGCGCCCGGGGGCTGTCGGCGCTTTCGGGCCTGTCGCAGACGGAGATCAGTTCCGCTCGCAACTGGCCGCGCGACAGGGCGTACAACGCGGTGTAGATGGTTTCGTGACTGGCCAGCAGGGTCGGCTCATCGGGGATCATGTTTCGCAGTA